>JBPCJY010000211.1:0-6979 GCA_051004815.1 Ktedonobacteraceae bacterium | reverse complement strand
AGCAGGCGCTAATCTCCCGGGGTTGGGGAAGGTGGGAGAGGTGGGGGTGCGTGTGGACGTTGCGCGCGTAACCACGCACCTTCTTTAAGAAAGTTCCCACTGACCGCCTTGCTCAGGAAAGGTATTTTCCATTTTCCATTGGCCAGCAAGTCTACCCCCATTATTGGTGACATTTCCTGAGAAGTTGCCGGAAGCAGACGAGCAGTTGAAATCTTGCTGCTGTGCCGTAAAAGTAATGATACCCGTTTCAGTGGCGTTTCCTGAGACTGCGATATTGCAGCCATTGAAGTTCCCACCAGATGTAAAAGTGCCATCAGCTTGTTCTACTAGCCCGGAAAGACTAAAACCTAGTCCATTAGCTGATCCACTATAGGAACCATGAAGTTGCGGTATTGTTGCCTGTTGAGCACTGGCCTGTTGCGTGACTGGCTGTGAAGCAGGAGTACTATTCGCTCCCTTCACACCAAAGAAAGCACCTGTGCCAATGAGAGCGACAACAATTGGAACGATAATATAGAGTACGATATCCTTACTTGTCAATTTTCGATCACTTTGATTCATCGGGTTAGAAACGAAGTTGTTATACATGTGAGCTTCCTCCTTTATGTAGTAAATACAATCTCTTTGTGTTTTTAGGATTCATTGAGTAGCGATCATCATATTTCAGAATATTCAATGCTTACAATATAGCTTGAGTAAAAGCGGATATCATGCGCAAGATTACCCATTTTTGCTGCTATGTTTCCAGTGAAACTTCCCAGCGAATTGATGATAGTATAGTGTATTGTCACTTTAGTGAAAAGGATGAGATTACGATGAAAGAGACACCCACAGACACGTTCAACTTGGAAGAGGCAACCATCGCCGAACTGCAAGCGGCTATGTCCAGTGGTCAACTGACGGCACGTCAACTTGTCACGATGTACATCGAGCGTATCCAGGCTATAGATAAGCAGGGGCCAACCATCAGGGCTATCTTGGAGATCAATCCAGCGGTACTGGACATAGCCACGGCACTCGATCAGGAACGTCAAGAACGCGGGCCGCGTGGGCCTTTACACGGCATTCCCTTGCTTCTCAAGGACAATATTGCGACGGCGGACGGTATGCAGACCACGGCTGGCTCACTGGCCCTCATGGGTTCACGTCCACCGCGTGATGCCTTTGTTGCCCGTAAGCTGCGCGAAGCCGGAGCTATCATCCTGGGCAAGACGAATCTCAGTGAGTGGGCCAATTTTCGCTCATCCACCTCGTCCAGTGGTTGGAGTGGGCGCGGTGGGCAGAGCCTCAATCCCTACGTGCTGGATCGCTCACCTATCGGCTCCAGTTCGGGTTCGGCAACGGCAATTGCGGCCAATCTGGCGGCGGCGGCACTGGGAACAGAGACGGACGGCTCAATTATTTCTCCCTCGTCAGCAAACGCGGTCGTCGGCATTAAACCAACGGTGGGCCTCACCAGTCGAGCGGGTGTCATTCCCATCGCCCATAGCCAGGACACGGTTGGGCCAATCGCTCGCACTGTAGCCGATGCCGCCGCCCTCCTTGGCACTATCACTGGTTTTGACCCGCGTGACTCCGCGACCCAGGAGAGTGTTGGCAACTATTTTACGGACTATACGCAGTTTTTGGATGCTCACGGTCTACACGGCGCACGTATTGGTGTTGCCCGCAAGGTTTATTTCGATTACAGTCCCAAAGCTAACGCTATCATAGAAAAAGCCATCGAGCAGATGCGCGAGTTGGGTGCCATTATCATCGACGACGCGGATATCCCTACGGTACAGCTCATGGCCGATGCAAAGGGAGAAATGACGGTCCTCCAGTTCGAGTTTAAGGCCGACCTCAACACCTACCTGGCGGAACTCACTGAGACACCTATCCACTCTCTCGCCGATATCATCGAGTTCAACAATGCCCATGCCGGGGAAGAACTTCCTTACTTCGGTCAGGAGGTTTTGCTGAAGGCTCAGGACACAACCACACTCGATGATCCAGTTTATCTCGCGGCACTCAGCGAGAATCGCCGTCTCGCACGAGAGGAAGGTATCGACGCGGTCATGGATAAGCATCAATTAGATGCTCTGGTCATGCCGAGCACCAGCCCATCGTGGTGCATTGACCTGGTCAACGGCGATCACGCCACCGGCGGCAGTACGCAAGCAGCCGCGCTAGCCGGTTATCCAGCCATCACTGTTCCCGCTGGCTTTGCCTTCGAGTTGCCCGTTGGCATCACCTTTATTGGACGCGCCTTCAGTGAGCCAACGCTTATCAAACTGGCCTACGCCTTTGAGCAACAGACGAAGGCGCGTCGTCCACCACGGTTCTTACCTACGACGCCATAGAATTCATCCAGCACCTTTCATAGTACAGTTATTTTGCATCGTAAAGGGACACGTCATGCAATCTGTTCGCGGCACCACTCCGGTAATGACCACCCTGGCCGGAGTTCAGTGGCTCTTTTTCATGTTCGCCAACGTCGTTGTTATTCCTATTTCCATTGGGCAAGCCTTTCATCTACCGCCAGCGGTCGTCACTGCCTCGCTTGAGCGAGCATTTATCTATACAGGTATCGCCTGTATCCTACAAGGTGTTATTGGCCATCGCTTACCATTGATGGAAGGTCCTGCTGGACTCTGGTGGGGCGTAATCCTGAGCCTGGCAGCAAGTGCCACGGCATTGGGTCAATCGCTCACAACGCTGGGCGGTACACTCGAACTCGGTATTATCATCTCTGGCATCCTCGTCAGCTTGCTTGGCATCCTGGGCGTTGGCTGGATGCTGCGTCGCCTCTTTACGCCCATAGTGACCAGCACTTTTTATTTCCTGCTGGGAGCGCAACTCGTGCAGATTTTTTTCAAAGGCATGATTGGTTTAGCTGATGGGCCATCCGTCCAGCCAGGGATTGCGTTGCTTTCGCTGGGACTGGTCATCCTGGTACTCGCCCTCAGCATCTGGGGCCGTGGCTTTATCAGCAACTTCGCCCTGTTGATCGGTATCGTAGTGGGTTGGATCGCGTTTCGCCTACTTTTTCCCGGCCATGCTCTGCCTTTCGCACCTGCTGGCAATGCGTTCTTCGCGCTCTTTCCCTGGGGTGGACTGGCAACCAACGTTGGCGTATTAATCACCGTCATTCTTGCTGGATTGATCAGCATGACCAATACCTTCGCGGCACTTGAGGGCGCGGAGGCACTGTATGAGAAGCCGATTACGGCTGCCCAATATAAGCGGTCGTTCATGCTGACCGGCATCAATTCCATCGTGGCAGGTCTGCTTGGACAGGTTCCCTACGCGCCATACGTTTCGTCGCTAGGTTTTCTGCGCACAACACGCCTGCTGGAAAGGACACCATTCCTCATCGGCTCCGCGCTGTTCATTCTGCTTGGTGCCATCCCTGCCGTGGGCCAACTCTTTGCCACATTGCCGGTCAGTGTTGGAGACGCCGTCTTGCTGGTTGCCTATTTGCAGCTTTTTGGCGCAGCCCTCACCTCTATCGAGGGTATGACCTTTACCTATAAGACTATCTATCGGCTCGCGTTTCCCGTCTTGCTCGGTCTGGCCCTCATGACGATCCCCGGTTCAGCCTTTAGCACCATTCCTGACCTCGTGCGTACGCTCCTGCAAAATGGCCTCGTCATGGGTATCTTGCTCGCTATGCTGCTGGAAAATACGATTCGTTGGGATACGTTGAAGTAAAGAATTATTGCTGCGATGGCCATGGTGGCTTCTAGGGCGACCGCAAGGGATCGCCCCTACTATACTACGGTGCCTGTCATGCTCGTTAAGCGTGTATAGTAGGGGCGATCCCTTGCCACCCTCTCCGGGGGAGAGGTAATAGCCCTGGTAATCATTCACAGACCTTGGAAAAATAACCACTTTGCCAGTGCTAATAGAGAATATTCTCCCATACGAGCCGCAAATTGTATCTTTTGCAACCCTGCTACTCGTATATGAAAGAGATGAGCATTACCGCGCTCAAAACACATTACGTGAGTCTTTTTAAGAAAAAAGGGAGTTGAACGATGTCTGAAGCATATTGTGTGAAATGTAAAAAGAAAACTGAGATGAAAGACCCTCATGAAGTTACCATGAAAAACGGGCGACACGCCATGAAGGGAACATGCTCAGTCTGCGGCACCTCAATGCAAAGCTTTCTGAAAGAGGAGAAAAAAGCCTGAGGCGTCACTTAATCGCTCGCTGCATTTGATCTTTGTTGTTTGAGCAGACTGTTACGACGTTTTGTTTCCAGTCGGCGCAAGCGACTTCCCGCGCTGGGCCGTGTTGCTCTGCGTGGAGGCACAACACGTTGGAGATCCAGCAGTCGTGCTTCCATGCGCTCAAATGCAGCCTCGCGGTTCGCATGCTGCGATCTGCGTTCAGTGGCTGTGACCGTAATGCCGCTTGGGACGTGTACCAGGCGCACACCTGTCTCAACCTTATTGCGATGTTGACCGCCTGGCCCACTGGCAATAAAGAATTCCAGGTCACAGTCGCGTTCCAGTGCGGCGCGGTCAGTTGGATAGAGTTCCGCCACGTTAATCTTTTCCTCGTGTAGTGCTATTCATAATATAAGTACTCCACAAAGATACCATGGAACGGGACGTTTCGCAACCAACCGTAGGGGCCGCACCAGGTCTGTGAATGAGTGCAGTGTGTACCATGGTGGCAACCAGGGCGACCGCAAGGGATCGCCCCTACTATACGACGTTGCCCGTTGTGCTTGTCCTACGTGTATAGTAGGGGCGATCCCTTGCGGTCGCCCTGGCCTTTCATGCCGATCCTGCTACTTGCACGCTCTTAGGTTGATACGTATTCGGGCCGATGAATCGGCGGTGCGCCAATAAATTGTGCGCCTACAGACCATTCATATACCCTAGATGGTCGCGCTCACCTCGAAGACACGCGTTCCCCAGTTTCTCAAGCCATCTGTAGTTTGGCTCGACACTGGCGGAATGTACTCGTTGGCCATCCAGATGCTATTGCTGGTGGGATCGAGCACCGCAGCCGAATAATCGCCCCAACGGGTAGCCGCCGGATCATACGGCCCTGTACCAGCAGCAACCATGCGAATGGGGCCAAAGGAACTGCCTTTAGCCTTCATCACGGTATAGGCGACGCTGGGGAAGAACGTTGAGCCAGAAAGGGTCATGCCAATCGTGGCGGTACCGGTACGGCCGACCTCAATCGATGGATAGATCAGGTAGTTCCCCAGCTTGGCGACATAGCCCTGTTTATTCATCGTCGCCCCACTGAGGGCATTGCCTGAGAGGCGCGGGGTCACTTGGAACCAGGCGATACCGGCACGCGCCGCCGTGTCATGCTGAATCGTCACAGAGGTACCCAATGCGCCCCAGAGCGCACCATTGATAAATTGCACCTGCATCATGCGATCATCGCCTGAATCGAGGACGCTTGTCGCACCCTGCTGAATAGACTTCGGCGGAATACCATATGGCTCCGACGTAATCACCACTTGCGATAAGGTTGGAATGCCACCTTTGGCGACCAGGTCACCATGGGTCATAGCCCAGACACCCAGGCGGTTGTCAAAGGTACCAAAGGGGTCCAGCGAGTTCAAAAAGTACTCGGCATTGGCACTGCCATAGGTAATGGCCGGTTGGATGGACGTGGCAACATTGCCACCAATCGTCAAATTCGGGAACAGCACAAAGTGGACTTTACTGGACAAGGAAACAAGATCAGCCTTGGAGATGGCATAGATCTGCGCTCCATTGAATTGCGTTCCCAGAATAGAGAACTCATTGGTAGAGCTATAGAAGTTAAACGCATCAAGACCCAGCAACGGCTGATCGCCAAGGCACGGGCAGCCTGTATGCAGAGGAGTGCCGTTGGTGCCGTCATTGGTTGTATCGATCTGGTAGTCCGTCCAGGTGGTCGTCGGATCGCCAGAAGGATTCACCGCGATGTCAGTATGCGACCTCGTGTTGTCGGCACTGATAAAGAGGATGGAGGCAAACCAGGTATTGGTTGATTTGTCATAGTAGCAGCGCGGGTCGCTGGTGAACTCGGTCAGACCCTCGCTGAAGAGAGCGTTGACGTTGAACGGACCCGCCACTACCTTCCCATTGGTATGGTAAATCGTGAAGGCTGAGTTGACCGGTTCAACCACGAAGCCGTTGCCTTCACAGAGTCCCTGGTCGGGTGGCTCAAATTCAGCCCCGAAATTCGTGATCGCGCTATCCAGGCTGCCCACGCCATTGAAGTTCCGTTGCAAGGTACCTGTAGGTCCAGTATTTACTTGTGACGCAACAGTGGGCATTTGCATCGTCGGAGCAGCTCCTGCCTGCTGGAAATGGCGCACGCTTTTGGGAGCCGGATGAGAAATTACAGATAGTTTGCCCGCGGCGGGAAGCGTTGAGACAGTAACTTGACCCGCCAGTTTCAGAAAACCTGTGGTAGCAGAGGAGCTACTCTGACTGGCATGTACATGGCCTGCTACATGTACCTGGGCAAAAGCAAAGTTTGACCCAAAGATGCCAACAAATAGGCCTGCCAGTGCAAGGAACGTGAAGAGAGAAATCCGGTGCTTTCTGCGCATTGCTTTAGACCTCCTGACGCGATTTCAACGAAGGGTTGTTCAGCTAAGCATAGAGAAAAGCGGAAGGAAACGACCCATCCGACCTGCTACAATACAGCATTGCATAGTTCGGATAAGGGAAGGAAAAGCCACCCCCGTAGCTTTAAGAATGGAACCTCCTATGTATAGTGGCACACGAAACAAACCATAGGTGTATCCATTTCCGTAAGTTTATCATTACAGATAGGTACGCGTCAATGTTACAAGTGCGATTGTGCGCAAGCCCTTCATCCCGCCGCAAGGTACCCTGGGAGTCTTTCACTGGGAGGTTTTTTGGGGAAAGGCATCGGCGAGGGGAATGTCATTCTGAGCGGCGGGGAGGAGCCCCCCGGTGCGCCGAAAAAAGATTTTGTCCGTGGCTCAGACGACAGCGGAAAAACACAA
>JBPCJY010000210.1:0-27344 GCA_051004815.1 Ktedonobacteraceae bacterium | reverse complement strand
GGTGGGGAAGGGCTTTTGGGGAGGAGAACAGAAACAACGGGGGGCCCCCGGAGGGGCCGCCAGTGTTGTTTGCTCTCCTACTCTACTTTCATACCTGTTTCGGTGGAAACGAGACAAAGATGCTCTTTGTCTCGCTGAACTCTTCGACGGCATAGGTGCCGAGTTCGCGGTGGCCGTTGCCACTGGCCTTCATCCCACCAAAGGGCAGGTGGATTTCTGAGCCGGTCGTCGGGGCGTTGACGTAGACCAGACCGGACTCGATATCGCGTATAGCGCGGAACGCGGTGCGCAGGTCGTTGGTAAAGATGGAGGTCGAGAGGCCATATTCCGTTGCGTTGGCGACCTGTATCGCTTCCTCATAGGAAGAGATTGGTAGGATGGAGACGAATGGGCCAAAGACCTCTTCACTCGCGATGCGCATAGCTGGCTGCACATTGTCGAAAATGGTGGGTTTATAAAAGGCCCCATTGCTGTATTCATCACCATCAAGCGGGGAGCCGCCGGTGAGCAACGTGGCACCTTCCTGCTGACCAACCTGGGTATATTCGTGTATCGCCTTGACCCGTCCTTTGTTCACCAATGGCCCCATCTCAATCTGCGGGTCAAGGCCGTTACCAATGCGCAGCTTCTCGGCGGCAGCGACCAGACGGTCGGCGAAAGCTTGCTGTACTGCCTTATGCACAATGACACGGCTCGTCGCGGTACAACGTTGGCCAGTGGTGCCGAAAGCTCCCCAGGCAATACTCTCGACCGCGAGGTTGAGGTCGGCATCTTCCAGCACGATCACAGCATTCTTGCCGCCCAGTTCCAGGGCGCAGCGACGCAGGTCACGTCCGCAAATCTCCCCCACATGGCGTCCCACCTCGGTTGAGCCGGTTAATGAGATCATATTAATGCCTTTATGGCTTGCCAGGGCATCGCCCAGGGTGCCACCGGGGCCAGTAATCACATTGAGTACACCAGCAGGGAGGCCCGCCTCGTGCAGTATCTCCGCCAATTTTAACGACAACAATGGTGTATCGCTGGCGGGTTTGAGAATGACCGCGTTACCGGCAAGCAAGGCTGGGAAGGTCTTCCACGCCGGAATGGCGATAGGGAAGTTCCAGGGCGTGATGATGCCAATGATGCCGAGCGGCTGGCGAATGGTCATATTGAATTTGTTGTTAAATGCCGACGGGATGGTCGCGCCCTCGGCACGGCGACCCTCGCCCGCCATGAACTTGGCGACATCAATCGCGATCTGCACATCACCGCGCGTCTCTTTCAGCACCTTGCCCATCTCGCGGGTCATCAACTGGGCCAGTTCCTCTTGCTGCTTTTCTAGCAGGAGAGCGGTGCGCAGTAAAACTTCGCCACGCAGAGGAGCGGGTGTCGCCGCCCAACCCGGCTGTGCTTTTTTGGCGGCGGCGACCGCGCTTTCTATATCCGCGAGGGTTGACTTCTGGTAATAGCCCACAATATCCTGTGTGTTGGCGGGATTGGTACTGACAAAGGTCTCTCCACTGGTGGCATTGCGCCATTCGCCTGCGATAAAATTTTGATACACCTGGCTCTGTTCCGTCGCGTGGATCGCGGGTGATGTTGACATAACAAATCTCCTCAATGAGCAAGTTGGAAGAGATCACCTCTGATCTTTCCCAAGTCGATACGCTGATAACTTCTCACTACCTGCCATTGTTGGCAAGAGTTTCTGTGGAGTTTGAAGCCTTGTTATCATAGATAGCAAAGCCCCGAACGACACAAAGTAGCCGAGGGGGCGAGAAGTCTTACATGGTGACAAAATATGTACACAACCATTATATCACGCTTCAACATGTGCTTGTGTCTCCGAAAAATCTCCTCTCAAGCCACTCGACAGGCCCGACTATGTATGGTACACTAGGATAAGAATAGACATGGTAGGGGGAAGTATTGGGATGGCAGGTCCATGGGATAGTATCATGAAGCGCATGATTGGAGCCAACCCTGAACATTTTGTCAACTGGCTGAGCTCCGATGCCACCTTCATCAGTGCAGAGAACATTGAACTGAAAAACCAGCATCGCTACGCCGATGCCCTCTTAACCGTTGCGAAAGGCACGAAGCGCGGGTTGCGGCACATTGAATTTCAAACGTATCACGACCCTGAGATGGCCGAACGCTTACTGGTCTATAATGTGATGGCTTTCAGCCAATACCAGTTGCCGGTCGCCAGCACGGTCATCTACCTCATCAATGCGGGAGAGATTCCGACCTCGCCCTATACGCGGACGTTTCTCGACGACGAAGAGGTTCACCACTTTTCTTATAAGATCGTGAAAGTGTGGGAGGAAGAGGCGGAGACGATCCTGCAAATGGGCCGAGGGGTCTGGCCGTTAGTCCCCTTAACGCGGGACGGGAAACGGCCCGAGGTGATTACCGGCATGATCGAGCGTTTAGCCGAGGCCAAAGCGTATGATCTCTTGGCTATGGTACGTGTAGTGGGTGGATTGGTCTTTCAGACGGAGTCGGAACGAGAAGGGTTCCAAAGGAGGTTCAGGATGTATCAAGATGTGTTGCGCGAGTCCTGGGTGTATCAAGAAATTGGACAAGAGTACCTGGAAAAGGGACTTGAACAAGGACTGGAGAAAGGTCGAGAACAAGCCCTGCATCAGACGCTGCTGATCTATGTGGAGACGCGTTTCCCGCAGCTGATCGTTCTGGCACAGCAGCAGATCGGCTTCATTACAGATGTTGCGCGTCTCAACCAAATCATGAGTACACTGTTTACCTTGCAAACGACCGAAGAGGTCGAGCAGTATCTACGGACATTGGGCAATGATGCCACGAAAAACTGAATAGGTTAGAGATATATAACAACCAAGGCACATCCTCTGTGAAGCTAAGTATAGTCTACACAGAGGATGTGCCTTTGGTGGTGATTGTTGCTATTATACTACGCGGTTTCGATAGTCGGCCCCTGGCTGGCGGCCCCTTCGCTACTGGCGGCGGGAGCCTCTTCAGCAAAGTCACCTTCTTGCGCTGGGCGTTTGAAGATATAATAGGCTGAATTCGCGGTCAACGGCTGGATACTTACCAGTTCCCAATTTTCGCGACCAAGGGTATTCATATAGCGGCGTGCAAAGGTGCTGCGCCTCTCATTGGCGATGAGCGTTTCCAGCCCCTCGCACGAAATTCGTCCACGGTAGTCAATATACACAACCTTATAGGCCCACTGACCCATTGTCGTACTCCTTCTCGCTTATGCCGCGCCGCATTCAAATGTATGTTCATCGTTCAGACTTTGTTCAAAAGGGTATCCCTACCAGCATAGTCCTGTCATGGCATATCCGATGTCACGTCCCCGTGGAAAAAAACTTTTGCTTTTCTGCCTCGCACGCAGCCAAAGAGTTTTGTTCCGTAAGAAAAGCACATGCATTGCTTCGGGTTCCACAATCAAAGCAGTGCCGGCCTCAGGCTCTACGCTTGTAGGTTCCTCTGCACAGTAGTAAGTATAAGCGGAAGATGATTGTTCTACACCGCTCGTTTCACCAGTTTTTGGCACCGACACAATCACCTGGGCGGCACCTGTAGAAATGAACAGGTCATTGCAATGGGCATGCGTCCACCAAACTTATTGCAGTGGCAAATCAAACGAGAAGGTTGTACCCTGACCGTCAGTGGTATGGGGATCGAGGCGCAATATGCCGCCATGCTCCTCGATAATACATTTTGTGATGTAGAGGCCCAGGCCAGAACCTTGCCTGTTCCTGGTCGCCGGTAAACGGACAAAGGGTCGGAAGAGCTCGCTGACCTCTGTCGAAGGGATAGAGATGCCCATGTTGTGGACGCTGATACGCACAACATCCTGTTCTCTACTCACTTTTATCGTAACGGTCGTGCGTTCGTCGGAGTATTTAATGGCGTTATCGAGCAGATTGCCAAGTGCCTGTTGCAAGCGACCATGATCCCAGTTCCCAATGATGGGAGTAGCAGGTGTTTCTAGCATCAACGTATGATACGGAGCCAATGGGCGTAGCTGCTCCACCATCTCTTTCACCAACGCCCCCACGTCGCACCGCTCACGCACCAACTTGAACTGGCCGGAAGAGAGGCGCGAGGCGTCCAACAGATCATCGACCAGCCGTACAAGACGCATGGCCTGACTAATAATGACCCTGGTGCTGCGTTCGATAACTTCCGGGCGTTGTGCGGGCCGTGCCGCCCGTTGAGCATAGTTGATGATGGGTGAAAGTGGCCCTCGTAACTCGTGCGCAATCATAGCGGTGAACTGCTCTTTACGGGCCAATTGCTCTTCTAACAAAAGGTTGGCTGCCGTCAGTTCATTCACCTGACGTTGTAAGGCCTGTATCATCTCGTCGTGTGATTGTTGGCGCTGAATTTGCATAGCTATGCATCTCCCTATTCCCCTGGTATACTCCTAAATCGGGGTTGTGTAATAATTATACACGTTGGGATTCGTTGATATGCTGGGAAAGATAGTGTCTAGGAGTATTGGGGGATATGGATATAGGACGAGATAGCATACTTCCAAGTCTTTACTGGAGTAAATGCAGTTCGTGCAATTCTTCTAGTGCTCCTTCGCTGAGCCGTGTCTTATCCAGTGTTGGATCGGCGTGGGCAATGAGATGGCGCAGACGTTCCACGATCTCCTGGCGCATATAGTAGTCGTCGGTAAGTAAAAGCTCACCGATGGTGGCTTCAATCTGTTTTCGTTGCAACGCAGCAAACATTGTTTCGTCCATTACACTATCCCTTTTGAGTGGTGGCCGTGACTTTATTTTCGCTGGGCTGGGTACTTTTGCTGCTGCTATTACCTGTCCCCCGGACAGGGTGCGACTCGCTGGTGGTAGACTTACTCTCTTTACTCTCACCTGATGTCTTTGTCTCGCTGGCGGCAGTATCTGTACCGTTTGTACCGTTGCCCTGCTTCGTCGCTTCATGACCATTCGTGTCTGCTACCGCTGCGGAAGAGCGATGATCAGTTTTATAAAAACCTGAGCCTTTAAAGACAATACCGGCGGGATAATAGACTCGGCGAATGTGTGCGCCACATTCCGGACAAACTTCTAAAGGATCATCGGTCATTTTCTGCCACGTCTCAAAACGGTGGCTACAGGTTTTACAAAGATATTCATACGTTGGCATACGGTTGATCACCTCTATATTGTCCGAATGGCTACGAGAGCCAATGCTACAATGCATACATGAGTGGGCTTGAGGTCCACTCTTACTTATAATAGTAGCGTACCTTGTGCTTGTTGTCAAACACACGAGGAGACTGCTAGTTTCAGGAAGAAGACATAGCTGAAGATTTACAACAATCGTAAATGTAGATGCTCTCTTCTATAGTGAAGAACAAAGCGGATGGGCCAATTATTCCACGCGCCCGATGTATTCTTTCAGTTTCGCGGCGGCATCACGCGTCATGCCATCGAGGGCGGCGAGGTCTTCGATGCTGGCCGCGCTCATGGCTCGCACAGAGCCAAAATGCTTCATCAATGCCTGTTTGCGCTTGGGGCCAATGCCCGGTATTTCATCTAAGACCGATTTAAAGGTGCGGTCAGAGCGCAATTTGCGATGATAGGTGATGCCAAAGCGGTGAGCTTCGTCGCGTATGCGCTGCACCATATAAAGCCCCTGTGAGGAACGTGGCAGGATAATCGGCTCAGGCGACCCTGGCGTGAAAATCTCCTCATTCTCCTTCGCCAATCCTACGGTGGGAATATCCAGGCGCAGCTCCTGCATAACCTCCATGGCCGCACTCAGTTGCCCTTTGCCGCCATCGATAATAATCAGGTCGGGCATGGCCCAATCGTGCTGGAACGTAGTGGACGTAATAGCCATAGTATCTGTTTCAGCGGCCTCGTTTTCTCCTCCCTCGACAGCACCATTTGTCGCTGCCTCGCGTTGCTCTTCTTTTTGAGCTACAGCCACACCGCGAAATCTGCGGCGCAGCACTTCCTGATGGCTGGCAAAGTCGTTTGGCCCTTCAACCGTCTTGATCTTGAAACGGCGGTATTCGCTATTTTTCGGGCGTCCTGCCTCGAACACGACCATTGCTCCTACAGAATTGGTACCCTGTGTATTGGAGATATCGTAACATTCGATACGCTGTGGTGGCACCGCCAGATTGAGTGCCTCCTGGAGTTCTTCCAGGGCCAGCTGCGTTTTCTGGCTATCGGTCAGCCACTTGATGCGCTGCTGTTCCAATACTTGCTGGGCATTCTGCTTGACCATCTCGATGAGGCGCAGTTTCTCGCCGCGTTTGGGCGCGGCAATCGTCACGCCGCCCTTGCGCTTTTCGCGTAGCCACGTTTGAATGACGGCCCGATCATCTGGCTCCGCTTCGACGACGACTTCCGGTGGAATATGCGGTGAACTTTCATAGAATTGTTGCAGGAAGGAGGTCATGATCTCACCGGGACTGCTATCGCGCGTGCCTTGCAGCATAAAAAATTCGCGCCCGATCAGCTTCCCGCTGCGAAAGAAAAAGGCCATCACGCAGGTCTCATCATCGCCACTGGCGAAGGCGATGACATCCTGATCGTCCTGTCCCTCGGTAGAGATGATGCGCTGCTTCTCCAGCACGCGTTCCACTGACTGGATGCGGTCACGAATACGGGCCGCCTCCTCGAAGTTCAACTCTTCCGCCGCCGTTTGCATCTTCTCCTGGAGCATTTTGAGCACCTCGTCGTGCTTGCCTTCCAGGAAAAGGATCACCTGTTTGATGACGGCCATATATTCTTCGCGTGTGGCATAGGCGACACACGGGGCGATGCAGCGATGGATGTAGTATTGCGTGCAGGGCCGAGATAATAATTTCTGCTTCCAACCCGTTGGCGGCTCACCTTTAGCTGGTGGTGCCCATGCACTCGCGTCATAGCGGCAGGTACGAAAGGCGAAGAGTTTATTCAACAGGTCAAGCGTGGCATCGACCGCGCCCGAATTGGTATACGGCCCAAAATAGCGGTTGCCGTCACGCTGAAAACTGCGTACCCGATATACACGCGGGAAATCCTCTGTCAGCGACACCTTGATATATGGATAGCTTTTATCGTCGCGCATCAGCACGTTGTACTTGGGACGATATTGCTTGATATAGTTGCTTTCCAGCACCAGAGCCTCGACCTCGTTTTTGACCACGAGGAACTCGATATCTTCGATCTTCGCGACCATACTCCTATTTTTCGGGCTGAGGTCGGTGGACTCTTGAAAGTACGAGCGCACGCGATTATAGAGCGAGATGGCCTTCCCAACGTAAAGGATGGTACCCTCGGCATCTTTCATCAGGTAGATGCCCGGTTTATGTGGCAATGAATTGAGTACAGACTGGATTTTTTCGTTCATTTAGCTACTGTTCCTGCAAGGTTGGCGGTATGTCTATTTCCCCCATTATACCGTTTTCTGTGCGGATGTGTCGATGGGTGGTTTGAGAGGATACATGCAATCCAGTCCCTTACAGGATGACCGCGTTGGCGCCATGGGAGGAACTGGATTACATGCATTGCTAGCGTTAGAGGTGGTCGGCGTTGTCGAAGCGGGTGGCCGTGTCTTGCAGGTGGCGACCAAGCTCTTCGCCACTGAGAGCCAGCCGAGCAGCGGTAGCACGCCATTCGCTGAGGGCATAGTCAAAATGCTGGCGGCTGACCCCAATCCAGTCGCTCTCAAGCTGGCTGGTCATGTGTTGAATCTGTGGCTCCAGTTGGTTTTGGATTTGCTCATCAAGCTGGACAAAAAGGGTACCCAGTTGACGCATAAGGTCAGTATTTACATGAATTGTTCCCACGAGAATAGGCTCCCTAAAAAGAACTAGGACTGGTCAACCTGCTCGAAGCGGGTGGCCGTGTCTTGCAGGTGACGCCCAATATCCTCACCGGTTTGCACGACGCGCTGTGTGGCTGAACGCCAATCCTGGTACAACTGCTCGTATCGCTGGCGGCTGACGCCCTGCCAATCGCTCTCAAGCTCGCTGGTGTGATTCTGAATTTGTGGCTCGATCTGGTTGCCGATCTGATCGTTGAGTTGGACGAAGATCTGGCCCAGATTGCGCATGAGGTCGGTATTTACGTGAATTGTTCCCACTGTTAGACTCCTTGATTTGCCAATTGTTAAGAGGGTACATTTGCCTCTCTTTTTTTAATGAGTAGCCGCCCTACAGCGTGTGAAGAAATATCATCGCGTCCTGCGTTTCTCTACTCATTTGCAGTATAAGCGGGGAAGGGAACAAAGGGATTTGAATGTGCTGATATGCCCTATTTGTATCCGTCTTCAATCGAATAGTGTAGGTTTGATGATGTCTGGTTGCTTTTTTCCTCTTATCTGCAAAAGATTTGGGCAAAGTAATGCCTGCCTCGTTGTATGTGTCCTAGTAGATTGAACATCTGTTTTATGGAAGTTTTAACAATTTGGCGGTATACTTGAGGAAAGTAAATAAGCGAGTAAGGACTCCGTTGCTGCGGACATCCTTACCCATTCCCAGACTTGATCTAACCAAGTCCGATTGAGCACATTATACCATTTTGTCTATGTCGACAAAATGGTTTTAGATTGATTTAGCAATCTAATGCTCCTGTGATCAAGAACGTAGTTAGATCATGTCCAGAAAGGTGATCTAACCACCATGACTTCCTCAACGATATCCGCGTCATGGAGACAGCTCATGCCAAAGCGGATAATCATGGCAGGCTATATCAGAGAAAGTGATATTAATCTTGCCGACTCAACCACTATTGAAAGTGCAGCAAAAGCCGTTCGTGAGTATGGCGAGAAAATGGGATATAGCTATCCCCCACATCTTGAATACAAAGAAGCCATCTCAGGTCACGACGTTCCTTACTACCAACGACCCCGTTTGATGGATATGCTTCATGCCTGTGAACGCGGCGAGTTTAACGTGCTTGTGATAACCGAGGTTCGCGCACTCAGTCGCCGTGGAGCAGGAGAAGTATTTGTCATCTACGATACTCTTCAAAAGTCAAATGTTGCCCTTGAAACGCTCAATGAGAAGTTTTCGGATGATCCTATGGGGGAATTGGTATTAGGCTTTAAAGCTCACTATGCCAAGATTGAACGCCAGCTTATTCATGCTCGCATGGAACGGGGGAAAGCTGACCGCATTGCTATCGGACATGCGCCTAATGGTCATCCGAAACCTGCCTATGGCTATAATTTTCTCGATACTACCCGCGAAGTGAAAGGTCGATATGAATTCAACCATACCATCATCTATGTTGATGCAGAAGGAAATGAACAGCCAAAAAACAATTGACTCTCTTGATATGATGATGCAAGAGCTGGAAAAGCAAAAGCTTGAAGCGGAAGTGCTTTTATTTGATGCATCTGACGAAGAGGAAGAGCGTCTGAAGTTAGAGCAGGAAATTCAAGGTTTTGAGGCATGGGCAATCCAGGCGCGGGTACTGGTTAATGATCCCACATGGACTCCTACTTATGAGGAAAAACGCAATGCAGTACGAGCATTAGGAGTTGTGGCAAGTGTGTATCCAGCAAGCGGTGACCATCCCTACCGCTATAAGATTGACATCACCGTTCCTGAGATCATGAAAAAGGTATCTAGTGATCATATGTACTGCTGGCCATGTAGATCATGGTAAATCAACCCTCGTCAAGGTGTTGACGGGCATAGACCCGGACCGCCTGACGGAAGAAAAAGAACGTGGCATGACTATCGACCTCGGCTTTGCCTGGCTTACGTTGCCGGGCGGGCGCGAGGTGAGTATCGTTGATGTGCCGGGGCATGAGAGCTTTATCAAGAATATGCTGGCTGGCGTGGGTGGGATTGACGCGGCCCTGCTCGTGGTGGCCGCCGACGAGGGCGTGATGCCACAGACACGCGAACATCTAGCTATCCTTGACTTGTTGCATGTGCGCCGTGGCATTGTCGCGCTCACTAAGACCGATCTGGTGGATGAGGAGTGGCTGGAACTGGTACGCGAAGAGGTCGCGGAATGCCTGCAAACAACAACGCTGGCGAACGCGCCCATCATCCCTGTCTCTGCTTATACCAGACAGGGTTTGTTAGAACTGCTCACACATCTGGAGCAGATGCTTGATGAAGCACAGGAGCGGCAGAACATTGCTCGCCCACGGTTGCCAATAGATCGTGTCTTTAGTATGACCGGCTTTGGCACTGTTGTCACCGGTACCCTGCTGGATGGTAGTTTCAAAAATGGGCAGGAGGTTGAAGTGTTGCCGCAGGGAGTGAAGACGCGCATCCGCACACTACAAACGCACCGCAATATGGTTGAGATCGCCCAACCAGGCAGCCGTGTTGCCATCAACCTGGCCAATGTCCCGCGCAACGATCTCTCGCGTGGCGATGTTGTCGCTCTGCCGGGACAACTACGCACAACTATGCTGGTTGATGCCCACCTTCAGTTGTTGGCTGATGCTCCCCGTCCGCTAGCGCATAATGCTCAGGTTGATTTCTATAGTGGCTCGCAGGAGGTGTCGGCACGCGTACGACTACTGGATGTGGAAGAGTTACAGCCTGGTCAGAGCGCGTGGGTGCAGTTGCGCTTGAGCAAACCCTCAGTCTTAGCGCGGCGCGACCGTTTCATTCTACGTATTCCCTCGCCCAGCACCACCATTGGTGGGGGCGAAGTCGTTGACGTACAGCCGCGCTTCCATCGCCGTTTTCAGCCGCAGCTACTCAATCAGTTGGCTATGCTGGAGCATGGCGCACCTGATGAACTGGTGCTATCCGCCCTGGATAGACGTACCCGTCCCACTGGGGCGTCTCCCACGATAGTTAAGAGCAAAGGACTCATGGGATACGAGCTCTCAGACATCGTCAAACACAGTAATCTGGCACAAGATGTGACGCTGCAAACATTGGAGACGTTGTTAAAAGAAGGAAGAGTGCGGCGCATAGGGATATGGTGGTTTGCTCAGTCCGTGTGGGAGGCGTTAGTGGAGGAGACGATTCGTTTATTGAGCGAGCAGCATCGCCAATATCCTCTACGCGGTGGTCTGTCGAAGGAAGAATGGCGGACACGCCTGAATCTTTCGCCGAAGATGGCGGCTGATATTTTTGTGGCATTACAAGCGGACAATGTAGTGGCCGGTACCGCGACAGTCTCAGGCGGTTTTATCCGTCTCCCTGGTTTTACCCCCAGTTTTACGGCAACCCAGCAGCAACAGGTCACGCGGTTGCTGCAACGTTTTCAGGAGAACCCTTTTACGCCGCCGGGGCGTGCTGAGGCGGAAGCTATGGTTGGGAGCGAGGTCTTAGCAGCGTTGCTAGAGCAGGGGCAGTTAGTGAAGCTAGGGGATGGTGTCCTCTTCCTGCATGAAACGTATGATGAGGCTCTCGCTACGATAGTACGATATTTACGTGAGCATGGAAAGATAACCGTCGCTGAGGCACGAGATTTGCTTGGCGCAACAAGAAAATACATCTTACCTTTGCTGGAACACATGGATGCCTTGAAAATGACGCGACGCATGGGCGATGAGCGCATACTCGGAACGGTTATAGCGCAATGAGCATGAGTTTACGTCAGCGTGTAGAGGGGTGTTCCATTCCATGGCAAAATACGTTACAATAGTGGTGCAAAATGAGGTCGAACAGGCGCACTATGATGCGCCTACATGGAGAAGGGGTACATGTCATGTGCTCCAATGAGAACTTATGCCAATCGAAGTTTTGGGTGAGCGTTATGAATTAGGAGAATCCATCGGTCGAGGCGGTATGGCCACGATTTATCGTGGCCGTGATAAGCGTATGGAGCGCGTCGTCGCTATCAAAGTCTTGCGCGAAGTCTACAGCACCGACCCCAAGTTCGTCACCCGTTTTCAACGGGAAGCGAAGGCGGCCTCCGCGCTACAGCACCCTAATATTGTGCAGGTCTATGATTATGGTCAGACCGATGGCAACTACTTCATCGTGATGGAACTGGTGGAGGGTACCGATCTGCGCCGCTATCTGCGCTCACGGGGTGTGCTAGCTGTCGATCGGGCCATTATTATTGCTCATGATGTGGCTCTTGGTTTAGGGGCCGCTCATCGGCGTGGCATTGTCCATCGTGACGTCAAACCACAAAACGTCCTGGTGGGGCGCGACGGTTCCATCAAGCTCACCGATTTCGGTATTGCCAGTGTCTACAAGGACATCAACGCGGAACGCTTGACTACCACTGGTATGACGCTCGGAACGGTGCAATACTACGCCCCGGAGCAGGCACAAGGTGAAATCGTCAATCCAGCAGCCGATGTCTATGCCCTCGGTATCGTCATGTACGAGATGCTCACCGGTCGTCCGCCTTTCGACGGCGATACTCCCGTCGCGGTCGCCATGCAGCATATCCAGGAGATTCCTACCCCGCCAACATATCTTAATCCCAATATCCCGCCTGCCCTGGAAGAGATTATTATGCGTTGCCTGGAGAAAGACCCCGAAAAACGTTTCCGCGATGGCAGCACGTTGGCACGAGCGTTAGAACTGCTGGGCGAAGCCGAGGGCAATGAGATTTTGCCCAGCACCATTCCTCCTGGCTTGACGCAAGCACCAACTATTGTACAAAATAATACGCAATACCCTAATAATGGCATGGGTTCCGGTTCGCAACGACCGTCGGCCTCATCGCCAAATAATATGTTACCGGGAGGATATGGTCAGAGCAATTCTGGTAATGGGGTGGCGCGACAACCTGAGCCATTGATTTTGCATAATCAACCACCAAGCTATAACGCGCCTCCGGTCGATGGAGCTTCAGCCTATCCACCGCGTGGTACAAGGCCGCGCTCGGCTGCTGTGCCTTATGAGCAACACGATTCACGTTTTGCCAGTATTATCACCGTCCTTATCTTACTTGCTACTCTGCTATTGCTCGGTTTTAGTATCTACCTGGCAGCCGAACTCAATTATATTCATATTCCCGGCCTGGGCGGTTCCAGTGCCACACCAACCACCGCGGTTGGTGGGATTGCCGTACCCAAATTGATAGGGCTAAACTATACCGCCGCACAGGCCACGGCTACCAGTGCTGGCTTTACGTTGGCGATATCAAATAATACGCCCGGTATTACCCCTACTGGGGTTGTGACGAAGCAATATCCAGCCCCCCCTTTATCTGCCGCTAAAGGCTCGCCTATTAGCGTGACGTTTGGTCCGGCTGCGCAACAGACAGTGACCGTGCCGCAAAATTTGGTAGACAATACGCTCAGTGGCGCGGAACAGATTCTCAGCAATGCCGGTATTCCCTACAAGATACAATCTGCCGGGGCAGACCCCACAAAGGTGCAGAATACCGTTACTAAGGTAGACCCTGCCAGCGGTACCCCAATACCCAAGGGGCAACACGTCACCCTCTACGTGGTGAACTACTTCAATGGGACGCCAACGGTGACGCCTAATCCATCGCCGACGGCGAAACCGACGGCGACGCCGACGGCCACGCCGACTGCGACGCCGACACCGAAACCAAGCCCTAGCCCGTCGCCGAGTCCATCACCGAGTCCTGGTCCGTCGCCGAGTCCATCACCGAGTCCATAGCTAGGTTCATAGTTGAAAGAGGTTAAAACGCTGTTATTATGATGCCCTGTTGGTGGCTGCAATTCACTCCAGGTCATACCGCAAAACTAACATATCACGGAGCACAATCCCGTGCTCCGCTATTGGCGGCTGAATATACGCAAAATAGTCGCGCCTGATTGCAAACATGCGGAATCCGCATTTCTGGTAGAAGGCAATGTTTGCAAGTGCCGCATTTGCCGTCCCCACCAGAAGCGCATGCCCTCCACACTTGCGCAATTCCTCCTGCAAAACGTGAATGATCTGCTTCCCATACCCGCGCCCACGTAAAGCTGTAGCTACCGCGATATAGACGATCTCGCTGGGTTCCTCTTGCTCCCAACGCACCACGGCAGCTCCAGCCAGCTGACCATCTAACCAGGACGCGTAAGTGGTACAGGTCGTATCGAGCAGTGTCGCACGAATACGCTCCTCACCCTCCTCAGCGTCCGCGAGTATCGGAAGCAAAAACGCCGTCTCATTATGCGGAACCCGTTCGGTTACTAAGGACACCATGGCCTCCTCTTTGATCGTCAAAGAGCCGTCAATATCTCTGGGGCGTCATTCGTGATGGCAAGCGTGTGCTCGAATTGTGCGGACCGTTTGCCATCGGCGGTACAGACGGTCCAGCGATCATGCCGCGTGCGCGTTTCGGCCTTTCCGGCATTAATCATAGGCTCGATGGTGAAGACCATACCGGGACGCAAGAGGACGCTGGGGCCTTTTTGCGCGAAATGGAACACATATGGCTCCTCGTGTAGCGAACGCCCAACACCATGGCCCGTGTATTCACGCACGGTGGAGAAGCGATTGGCTTCCGCGTATTTCTGAATGGCCGCGCCAATATCGTTTAATTGCTTGCCCGGACGCGCCAGTTCAATGCCGATCTCCAGGCACCGCTTCGCTACTGCCATCAAACGCAGGCCCTCTTCATCAACGTTGCCAATGGCGAACGTGACGCACGAGTCGCCAACCCATCCATTATAGTGAACGCCAATATCGATTCCGACGATATCGCCATCTTTCAGGCGATCTTTGTTGCTGGGAATGCCATGGCAGATGACATCATTGATAGCGGTGCAGATAGTAGCTGGAAAGGCGGGAATAGCTGGACGCCCATTCTGCGCCGGCATAGCTCCATAACCTTTATATGATGGGACAGCCCCACGGCTACGAATATAGTCTTCCGCGATCTTGTCGATTTCAGCAGTCGTAACGCCTGGCACAAGGCGCGGTCGCAAAACTTCATACGTCTCCGCGACGATGCGTCCCGCCTTGCGCAATTGCGCGATCTGTTGTTGTGATTTCAATATTACCATCTCTGAGTACCTTTGCCACTTCCTATTATAGATAGCCTTATGCTATGCTATCTCAAACTATCGCATAAATTACCTTTATCTTACCGCATAGGTGCAAGAGATGCAGGTTTTTCGTGTCCACAAAAGAACGCAAACTAGCGGAAAAGCGGCGTTTATTTTACTAGGACGCTTTGCGTATTTGGGGATGAGTGTTGTTGGATGTAGTCTATGCTGTGCAGGTCCTTGTATTGTAGCCGTCTTCATAAGTGCGTGAGGAACAACTGGTACATTGGCCTTGTATTTGGAGAATGTGTATGCGACGGAATATTGTACGCGCCATCCTTGTGGGAATGGTCGCTTTCCTGCTGATCGGCACCAGTCTGGTTGCCGTGCATATGTCTGCATATGCCGAACACACCAACGTCAACCAACACGTGGTGCTTAGTGGCCAGCTGGTGCCACTTGTCCAACGCGCTCATGTGCTACAGGCAGCCGATGCAAGCCAACCACTCGATCTCTCTATTGGCTTGCAGTTGCGCGACCAGCCTGACCTGGATACCCTGCTACAGGGACTGTCCGATCCTCAATCACCACAATTTCAGCAATATTTGACCCCGGACCAGTTCAATCAATTGTTTGCTCCCACCTCTGACCAGGTGCAGCAGGTCGTTGCGTACCTGCAAAGCCAGGGTTTAACCGTCACCAATGTCGCCCCCAACAATCTGCTGATAGACGCGACCAGCACTGTTGCCCAGGCACAGCAGACCTTCAATGTCCATATCAATACCTATCAACTGGGCAGCCATACCTTCTTTGCGAACGCGCAAGCCCCCTCTTTGCCCGGCCCAATTAGTCAACTGATTACTTCCATTAGTGGACTGGACAATAGCTTACAATACGCTCCGCTCTACCAGCGTGCGCTCCAACAGCACAACTCCGTGCAGCTAGTAGGCCCCACCAGTGGCTACGGGCCGAAAGACCTGGCGGGAGCGTATGATGCTGCCGCTCTACAAAGCACGGGTGTCCTGGGAGACAACCAGACCGTAGCTGTCTTTGAACTGGATGGCTATCAGGCGAACGATGTCAACCAGTACCTCCAATACTACAACCTGGGTACCGCTAACCTGAGCAATGTCCTGGTTGATGGAGCCAGTGGAGCGGCTGGTCAAGGTGCTATCGAAGCTGAACTTGATATCGAACTCGTGGCAGGTATGGCCCCCCACGCGCATCAGCTTATCTATGAAGGCCCCAATACAACCCAAGGCTTGAACGATACTTACAACAAGATTGTTACAGACAACAAAGCGCAGATCGCTACGACCAGTTGGGGCCTGTGCGAAAATAGCACGGGAGCAGCCGAATTGCAGACGCTCGATACCATCTTTAAGCAGGCTGCCGCGCAAGGTATCTCGTTCTTCTCCGCCTCCGGCGATTCCGGAGCGTATGACTGTAGCGATACAAATCTAAATGTTAATTCGCCCGCGAGCGATCCTTACGTCACGGGCGTCGGTGCTACCAACTTGCAACTCAATGGCGGAGCGTATGGTAGCGAGTCCGTCTGGTCAAACCCTAATGCTATCGCCCGTGGCCCCAAAGGTGGGGGCAGTGGTGGTGGCATCAGCACTACCTTTAAGATGCAGAGTTGGCAGAGGGGGCAGGGCGTGCAAAACCAGTATAGCAATGGTTTTCGCGAGGTACCCGATGTTACCACCAACGGCGATCCCACGACAGGCTATGCCATATACTGTACTGTCTCGAATGCTGGTTGCCCCGCGACTGGCTGGCTGAGCGTCGGTGGTACCAGTGCTGGTGCGCCTTTCTGGGCAGGTAGCACCGCCTTGATCAACCAGTTCTTACTGGCGCAAGGTAAGAAGCGCATTGGCTATGCGAACCCTGTCCTGTATGGTCTCTTCAATGCGCCACAGCAGTTTCCAGCCTTTCACGATGTGACCAAGGGCAACAACCTCTATTACCCTGCTACCACGGGCTATGATATGGGAAGCGGCATCGGCTCACCGGATGTCTACAATATTGCGCGTGATCTCGCCCAAATCTCTGCCGGTGGCATCCCCACGCCGGTACCATCACCATCTCCGACAGATACGCCGTCCCCAACGCCGACGGATACGCCCACGCCAATTCCAACGCCAACTGTGCTTCAGAACGGCGATTTTGAGAGCATTCAAGCCCCCTGGCAGGAATCGTCAGTCAAGGGCTATCAGGTCATTGATCCGTCAAATTCGTATAGTGGGCAGTATGGTGCCTACCTGTGTGGCTATCCAGGGTGTAATGATAGTATCTGGCAGATTTTCACTGTTCCCACGAGCTACACGAGTTTCACGGTAAGCTACTGGTGGTACTCGGATACCAATAAGACAGCTAAACAATGCCTTGATACCTTCACCAGCCAGCTACAGACCCAGACCGGAGCGGTCATTCGTGTGCTCCAGAAAAGCTGTAACACGAACGTTACGAACAACTGGGTGCAGGAGAGTTTCGACGTGTCTAACAATCTGAATGCTTACAAGGGCAAGCAGGTCTCTCTCCTCTTCCACGGCACGAATGGGGGTCAACCCCAAACCTCCGACTTCTTTGTCGATCTCGTCGTAGTAACAGCTGCCAGTTAGCGTTGCCAGGGTACTCCTTGCGGGTACCCTGGGGCAGCGGGGGTTGCCTTTTCCAACCTTGCCAACACTATGTGATATACTCTACGAAGGCGACAAACACGCGGTTTTTGGTGCGTGTGCTATATTTTATCTTATAGGGGCCTTTGGTGATTATGTAGGCCTCTCGTCGCCGATGCTACTTGTTTGTTGTGGTATGCACAAAGCTTTGCATGCCACAACAAACTTTTGCAAATTTCCGCATATTTTACAAGGATGTCGAGGATATTTGATAATGATTGAACTAGATGGGGCTATTTCGCCTGCAAACACGATCTTCGTTCTATTGTGTTTTGAGGGACCGGACGTCTACTCGACCGCGGGTGGTTTAGGGACGCGTGTGACCGAACTAAGCGAGGCCCTGGCAGTGCAGGGTTATACCACACACCTTATTTTTATTGGCGATCCCTATAAGCCGGGCATCGAAACGCGCTGCGATGGCCACTTGATCCTCAAACGTTGGTCGCAATGGGTCAGCAAGTACTATCCCAATGGGGTGTACCAGGGGGAAGAGCAGAAGTTATACGATTACAACGAGAGCGTCCCCTACCATGTCTATAACGAGATTGTGAAACCGGCGCAGGACGAGGGCAAAATGGTGGTAATCATGGGCGAGGATTGGCATACTGCTGAAGCGATGTGCCGCACCTCTGACCTGCTCAGCTGGTTTGGCGCACGCCGCAAAGTTTTGCTGCTGTGGAACCTGAATAGCCTGATGTCGCTGCACCGCATCAATTGGGGACGTCTGAACTACGTGACCACGATCTGTACGGTCAGCAAATATATGAAGCATCGCATGTGGGGCTATGGCGTGAATCCCCTGGTCATTCCCAATGGTATTCCCACGCGCCATCTAACACCCGTTGAGCCGGATGATGTGACGCGGTTACGTGAGCTTGGTCGCCAGGGTGATCCACAGCGACTATTCCTCTTCAAAATTGGCCGTTTCGACCCCGATAAACGTTGGCTGATGGCAATAGAGGCGGTGGCACGCCTCAAACACAGTGGGCATCCCGTCACGCTCTTTGTGCGCGGCGGTATCGAGCCGCATGGCAGCGAGGTACTGAGCCATGCCTATAATATTGGCCTGAATATTCGTGACGTGGTCGCGCAACGCCCAACTTTGGCACAGTGCTTTGACGCTGTCAAGCATGCTGGTCCCGCCGATATCTATAACCTGCGCTTCTTCCTCCCCGAAGAATTTGTGCGCACCACCTATGCCGCCGCCGATGCTACGCTGGCCAATAGCGGACATGAGCCATTTGGACTTGTGGCCCTCGAGGTGATGGCCGCGCAAGGTATCGCCGTCACGGGCAGCACCGGCGAGGATTACGCCATCTCTTTTGAAAATGCTATTGTCACAGAGACCGATGATCCCGATGAAATTGTGGGCTACCTGCTCTACCTGCGCCGCCGACCCGAAGAGCAAGAGCGTATTCGCCTCGCCGGTCGCAACACTGCCGAACAATTCTTGTGGGATCAAGTGATTCAGAATTTACTCAGCAAGTTAGAATTCCTGGCACGAAAACAGGATATCGTGCTGGCTTGAGAGGATACTAGCCATGGTTGCTGACGTTGCCATCTACACGGTGGTACATCAACCGCGCCGCTTGAAGCTTCCTGCCCAGCCAATACCGTATGGGGTCTCCGTTGAGGATATCATTCACTGTGTTTTCGATGAACGGATCAATGAACACTACTTTCGGAAAGTGGCACACACAAGCTATTATCCCGCGACCCGCCTGTTTCTGGAACTGGTACGCAAGGGCATGCAGCTCTCCATTGGTTTCTCGCTCTCGTTTGTGCGTCAGGCCGCGCAATGGGAATCCGCCCTGCTGGAGCTTATGCGCGAACTGGTGGCTGAAGAGAACGTGGAACTTATAGGCGTCGAGCCGTACCATAGCTTTCTCTTCCTGCTTGATCTGCCGCTCTTTGTGCTGCGTATGCAGGAGATGGCCAACGAGTTAGAGCAAATCTTTGGCAAACGCCCCACCGTGACCGACACCACGGAAATGAGCATGTCGTCCACGGTGTATGACGCCCTGGACACAGCAGGATTTCGTGGGGCGGTCATGGATGGTCGTTCGCGGGTCATGGACTGGCGCGAAAGCACGCACCTCTACCGCTATGGCAATGAAGCACCGTTCTCACTGCCGCTAGCGGTCAAAAAAGCGCAGTTGAGTACGCGCACCAAGCGTTCACCGCGTAAACTGCTACTCGATGGTGAGCGCGAGAGCAGTCCCTATCTGCTGGCACGCCACCACGACTTGAGCGATGACATTGGCTACCGTTTTTCGAATAAAAACTGGTCACACTATCCCCTTTATGCTGATACCTACGCCAATTGGATTGCCAACACGCCGGGCGATTTCGCCTTGCTTGGCTGGGATTTCGAGACTTTTGGCGAACACCATCGTCGCGAGAGCGGCATCTTTGAATTTCTGCAAGCCTTGCCGACTGCACTGGCTCGCCATGACATCGCGTTCCGCACACCGTCCGCCCTGATCGACCGCTATAGTGCCACAGAGAAGGTCTATCATCTCCCTTTGCCCGTCTTCCCAACGACGTGGGCAGGCGATGGGGGTATGGACTTTTTCCTGGGCAATAGTGCGCAGCAAACCATCTTCCAACTGATGGGCCAGGTCTATAGTATGGCACGGCTGACCGAGAATCCCGAACTGCTCAATCTCGCCCTCTGGATGGCCCAATCCGACAACTTGCACCTGATTCAATGGTTCGGACGCACTGGGCCAGAGGCGGAAGTTTCTTCCTACTTCACTCCCAGCGAATGGTGGAATTTGGGCGCGAACGACATTATTCACGAGCAGCAGCAAGTCTACCTGAATGTGCTGCGTGCAATGGAACCGTATCTCCCCACGCGCCTCATTCGCCAGACTCGCCAACAGGGAACAGCGAAGCCCAACCGCCGCAGACGCGATTTGGAGCCAACCGTGGGATATATGGCCAGGGTTATCATGAATTCTTGAGGGTGGCCAATAGCAGGCTCCTGAAACCACTATGAAAACAGAATCCAAATAGTTGACGTTGACAACACAGCGTACAAAAGATATCGTGCTAGCATAGCCATTGTATCTGGAGAAATGCTTGTTATGTCATGGTCGTCGTTAGCGGAACGCTTCTCCGCCCTCCCACTGATTCTTTCAGGGCCTATACTGCGGCGCGTAGAGCCACACTCTGTCACCGTCTGGCTCGCCTTGAAAGAGCCGCGTCTGGTCACGCTGCGCGTATATGCCAGGGATGGTGCGGATGTCCTCGTTCAACAATGTGAGGGTACCCATCATACCATACGCCTGGGGGACAATCTGCATATTGTCGCGGTAACAGCCCGTACCAGCACCACTACGTTGCTGCATTGGGGTGGACTATACTACTACGACCTTTTCTTTCAAGCTAATGAGCCGCCGGATATCCCCGATACGCCAGTTCCCGTGACTGCTGCTCACCTCGACACGCACGGCATTCTCAACATCGATCCCACCCAGGCTGATCCATGCCAACGTCTGCTCTATCCCGGCCATCCGCTCCCCAGCTTCGTGCTTCCTCCCGTGGATATCAACCAGCTCAGGGTAGTGCATGGCTCCTGTCGCAAGCCACATGGCGTTGGCAAAGACATGCTCTCTGCCCTCGACACTATCCTCGCGTCAGCTATACAAAAGGGCCAGGATCGTCCTCAGCAACTCTTTCTCACGGGAGACCAAATCTATGCCGACGATGTGGCGGCTCCCCTCTTGTTTGCATTGATTGATGCCGGAAATTTCCTCTTTGCTGGCAATGAGGAAGAAATGCTATCAGGAACGTATTTCCCTGTCCGTAAACTGGGGCCAGGCCAGCGAGCCGACATTGTGCGAACCAGGGCTATGTTCACCACGACCACACCACAGAACCAACTGCTAGCATGGGAAGAGTATGCTGCTATGTACCTGTTTGTCTGGTCTGATATCCCATGGCCCGCTGATCTGCCTGGTGCGCAGGAGATGTGGGATGCCTATCCACAAACGCGTCCAGCAGCGAATGCACAGGAGAAAGTGGAAGCCGAGTACACCGCTCAACGTACCCAATTAGATGAGTTTCGCTCGACGCTGCCGCAAGTGCGACGTGCCTTGGCCAACATCGCTACCTATACCATCTTCGACGATCATGACATCACCGATGACTGGTTTCTTGATGGTGCCTGGTGCCAACGCGTTCTGGCTAGTCCATACGGGAGGTGGATCGTCCGCAATGGATTGCTAGCCTATGCCCTGTTCGCGGCCTGGGGTAATACACCGCAACAATTCGCCGAGCCGCATGGGCTAGCTTTGCTCCATGCTGTCGATACGTGGCGTGGCAAGGCATTCGATGCCAACGTAGAGCTAATAGAGGAAATCATTGGTTTACCAACAGCTTTTAGCGGCAGTGGAGAACTGCCACGTTCCCCCCGTGCGCTCCACTGGCATCACACCTATGACGGTGCGAGCTATCAAATACTGCTGCTGGACACCCGCACACAGCGTCTCTATCGTTCTCCACACGACTTCCCTGGCTTGTTGTCGCCCGCTGCCATGGACAGGCAGATAACTGCCGCGGCTCGCAAGGATGCAGAAGTAACCATCATCATCTCGGCCACCACGGTGCTCGGTGTAGACCTCATCGAGTCCATTCAGGTGTGGAGTCACTGGTTCGTCAGGGATAATTACGCTTACGACTGTGAAGCATGGGCTTTGGAATGGGAAAGCTTCCAGCACCTCCTCAAGACGGTAAGCGTCATGAAGCGCGTGGTCTTTCTTTCAGGCGATGTGCATTATGCCTTCGGCTCCAGTATGGAGTATTGGGATCAGCACACCCATGCCAGTGCCAAACTGGTGAATTATACGTCCAGCCCCTTCCATAATGAAGGCACAGGTTCCCATATCGCCATGCTCGCCATCGGCTACCCGCGGCTGCTCCACTTATTGCGACATCAGGAAACGCCGACGATGGACTTTTTTGCCTGGGATATCACCCCCGGTGATGAACATATCCACAGCCAGGTGCTCGCCCTTATCAAGCAACGCCTCTACCTGTTCTGGTGGGCACTTCCACGGCTGCTCGCCGCACGTCGCTCTCCTTATGAGATCGTGATGCCCGCTCGCGGCTGGTTGAAAGGAGCTTTCCACGGCTATCCACCTGATCGTATCTATCGGCTACGCTATCTGCGCAACACCTTCGCTCGTATGAACCTGCGCAAAAGAGATCGACTTCGTCTGCGAACATCTCCCTGGATTCTCAGGCTTCTACGCATTCCTCTGGGTATCCTCACCCTCATTGACAGCGGCGTGCGCAGAATCACACGCTCACTGCTATGGAAGGGAAGAAAAGGCAAGCAGATGGCAAGCACGTCTGCTCTACCAGCAAACACACTTGCCCACGGAGCGGCACAAGGAACAAACGCGGTCGAACGTAAGCTAACAAAGCCCAGAACGAAGCTGGTGGCTGCCCTCCTGCACAACGTCGGGTGGCCCAACAGTTGGAAAGCTAGTGAACTCATCGTCGGCTATAACAACCTTGGCGAGATTCACTTTGCCTGGACTGAGACGAAAAAAACCGTGCTGCAACGCCTTTGGCACGCTACCGACGATCCAACCCAGCCCCTGCTGCACACCGACTATCACGATACGCTCGAACTACCACCACCAGACGCCGCCCCTCCCCTCCCGTAAACTAGCACCTCCTTTGAAAGGTCGGAGCACGCTCGCCTCTCACTGGCCTGGTCATCTCTGTTTCCACCCAGAACACTCCTACACAAATTCGACCAGGCGATGGATGCTGCCGCGTACCGGGACGCGCTCAAACCGCCGGTTCTGGGGGATGATGCGCATTGGCATACTATGCGCCGGGTCCAGGTTGCTGCCCTTTGGCTCAATTCTGGCATTCGGCACGATCGCAAGACGGTAACGCTAAGGCTGGCTGCATCAAATGACGATGCAGTTTGTGATGCTCCCCGTTCATATTCAGCAGATTATAGAGGATGCTGTTAGATCTCTCTCAACGCTCTTTGAGTCAGGCCAAACAGCATCGCCAGGGCCAGCAGGAGGCCACTGAATGAAAAGAGAATCGTCGGGCCGAACTGGTTCGAGAGCACGCCGGCCAGAGCTGTCGAGACAGGATACAGCCCCGATGAGCTGAACATCAACAGGCCCATAATGCGCCCCATCAGATGGCTCGGAATCTTCATTTGGATCGCGGTGAAGAGGAGTACCGTGAAGCCGCTGTTAGCGATGCCGCCAATCAGCATGCAGACTACTGCTCCAGGGACGCCCCCAACAGGGAGAAGCACAATCATGGCAGACACGATCAGGCCACCCAGAAGGATGATCAACCCTTTGTGTGTGCTTTTGCTCAGCAAGCCGACGAAGATGGACCCGACAAGCGAGCCTGCACCCCAGCCCGCCAGGATGAAGCCAAAGCTGCTCGCTGTGCTATGCATGGGGCCGTGGACCAGTGCGGGCAGCGCCACCTCGATCAGCCCGCCTGCCACGAGGCTGGTCACCATGAAAAGCAGCAGGGTGATCTGAAGCAGCCGCGAGGTGCGCAGATACTGCCAGAAGCTTACCTGTACGCCTTGCTCTTCCGTGCTGGCCGCTGTATTTTCCTGGCTTGCTTCTTTCTTGCTCATGCTGGGCATGGCACGTTTTGTCCCGCCCATCAGCGCGAGCGACACCGCCGACACGAGGAAGGTTGCCGCGTCGATAGTCAGGGCCACGCCCGCGGTGAACGCAGCCACGACCACACCGGCGACAGCCGAGCCGACCAGATTCGCGCCTTGCATCGAGGCCATCATCAGTCCGTTGCCGGCTTGCAGGTCGTCCTTGCTCAGAGTATCTGGCACCATGGCCATGGAAGCGGGCATGAATGCGCCCCTCAAGGCTCCCAGCGGCACAGCGATCACGCAGAACTGCCAGAGCGTGGGATGGCCCACCAGGGCCAGTGCTGCCAGGATCGTCATCAACAGCAAACGCATCGTATCAGCAATCAGCATGACCCGCCGCGGGCGCAGGTGATCCGAGAGCCAGCCACCCGCCAGCATGCTCGCCGCGAGGGGAATGCCGTAGGCGGTCAGCACAATGCCCAGTTCTTGCGCGTTGCCGCCCGTCGTCAGGATGAGCCACGGCAGCGCCACCGTGTAGAGCGCATCGCCAAGGGTCGAGATCGTCTGACCACCGAAGAGCAGGTTAAAATTGCGTACTTTGAAGGGCTGCATCATCCCTCCTGCAACCGGTTTGGCCGTGTTGGGTTCCATAGAACCATCCTGCGCGTTGGCAGAGCCGTCCTGCTTCAGCATCGCGGGTATTTGCGCCTCACTGGCTCTGATCTCGCCGTTTGTTTCACTGACTTGATCCATGAGTATTGGTCCTTTCTTGATCACAAAGATTATGCTATACTATATTCATTGAGCTACTAAATGAAATTTGATGAAATTAGCTTGTTCGCTAAGTTAAATATATCTTAGCAGGAGGAATAGAAATTGTCAAGTGGTTCTCAGGAAAAATCTACGGAGATACGAGGAGAATTTGCGCGGGAGCTGCGCCAGTTCACTGAACTCGGAGCATCCTTCTTCCGGGCGGCGGCGGCTCGCATTGGGATGACCGTCACGGATATGCAGGTCATGGATACCTTGGAGAGTACCGGTCCAGCGACCGCAGGTCAGCTCGCCGATCTCACGGGGCTCACCACCGGGGCGATCACTGGGATGCTTAATCGCTTGGAGGAGGCAGGTCTCGTGCGCCGGGAGCGTGACCCCAACGACGGGCGCAAAGTCATCGTCCAGCTCGCAAGAGACAAGGGCGAAAGGCATGCGGTTGATCCCATTTTTGATTCTCTTGGAAAGGCATGGGATGAACTGGCGTCGGACTACGATGATGAGCAGATTGCCTTCCTCCTGGAGTTTCTCAAACGCAGCAACGCGCTGTCCCGGAGGGAAATGTTTCGGTTGCAGGAAGCCCCGGAGGGTGAGGCGGGAATCTTCTCTGCTCCGCTGGGAGACCTGGAGAGTGGTCGGCTCGTTGTCTCCTCTGGAGTCTCCCTGCTGACCTTGCGCACGGGCAGGGGGATGGACGAACTCTACCAGGCCCGCTTTGAAGGACCAATGCCGGATGTGAAGGTCAAAGAAGGGGTGGTCACTATCCGCTATCCACGACGCCTGTTGGGGTTGGGTGGGGAGCAACGCGTGGCGGAGATCACGCTCAGCACCGCCATCCCCTGGCAAATCGTGATCCAGGGTGGAGCATCAGCACTCGTCGCCGAGCTGGGCGGTCTCCATCTGGCCGGGCTGGAGGTCAAAGGGGGACTCAACTCGATCCACCTGGATCTTCCCGTGCCCTCCTCTGGCGTGGTACCCATACGGATCAGCGGGGGAGCATCAGATATCACCGTGCGGCGCCCCGCAGGTGTCGCTGCCCGCGCCCACCTCAAGGGTTGGGCTTCCATGTTTGTCTTCGATGATCAAACCTTCAGCGATGTGGGCAACAACGTGTGGCTGCAAAGCCCCGGCTACAAAGCGACTGCTCCGTGCTACGACATCGATGTTTCCAGCAGTGCCAGCATAGTCACCATTACCTCTGTTTGACTCAGAAGACGTGCGTGAGCTCGCCCGCGACCGCTCCGCCCCTCCTGTAAACAACCGCGCAATTATCAGCTAGTGAACTATGTACATTTGTGAATTAAATGGATGGATTGTTAAAAAGCTGTTTTGGCCTTTTGCTCAGGCTCGCGCAGTCAGCAGCTTCGCCGCTACCGCCGAGACCCATGCCCAACCGAGTACCACCGCGACCGAGAAGGCCAGGATGACCACCGTCGTGATGATCCCGACAGCATTAGATCCAACAGCGATTCCTACGAAAGCTGCCAGGTAGATCACGCCGGTGGCTACGCTGTAGGCCATCCATCCCTGTTGTCTTTGGGCGGCAAACCGACGAGCAAACACGAAACAGGCCGCGATCAGCCCAAGGAAGCCGATCCCCCCGCTGATGAAGTGCAGTAGGCCGTGCCAGCTGACAGCATGGGCGTTGGCTGGCGTGCCGGGTGGGAAGCCCAGGGCCGGATCGGCGGTGAAGAAGCCAGCACCAATCAGACCTAATCCATACACACTGAGCAGCAACGGTCCCCAGGTCCCGCCTCGGCTACCATGCAGGACACGCCGCATCCCAACTGCACCCGCGATGGTGAGCAAGCCGGTCAGGATGAGCAGACTGATATGAACCCATCCCCAGTCTCCGTTGCTCATCAGGCTCAGATCGTGACGGGTAGGGTCGAAGCCAGGATGGGTGAGTATCTCGATCACGCCCACGATGACGTAGAGGGGGCCAGCGACCACGCCGCAGGAAAGCACCAGATCCGTTCGACAAAAGGCGAGTCCGATAGTCTTTCCTCATCAAAGATAATCATACTTCTACCTCCGATCCATTTGTGGTCGCCTGCATAGGTGTGAACTTTAAGCCACGTCCCTCACCACCTCGCCCCAGGGTACCCGCAAGGGGCACCCCTACCATGGACGAACACGCTCGTGGAGCCGTTCTGTCGTCCATAGTAGGGGTACCCCTCGCGGCTTGCACGGGTAGGTTTTTTGCAACACCCAGTTCCAGAACCTGTCATTCTGAGCGCAGCGAAGAATCTCTTGTGGCACGGAGATTCTTCGCTGCGCTCAGAATGACAATCGCTGCGCTCAGAATGACAATCGCTGCGCTCAGAATGACAATCGCTGCGCTCAGAATGACAATCGCTGCGCTCAGAATGACAAGGGCTGCGCTCAGAATGACAAGGGCTGCGCTCAGAATGACAAGGGCTGCGCTCAGAATGACAAGGGCTGCGCTCAGAATGACAAGGGCTGCGCTC
>JBPCJY010000209.1:0-10951 GCA_051004815.1 Ktedonobacteraceae bacterium | reverse complement strand
TATTCAAGATCTCCTGTAACTGCTTGATTTCAGTGATGCCGCTGATCTGTTCTTGAGCTAGATCAACCAGCATCGGATAACGGGCGTTGAGAAAACCAATAAACGTCTCACGAAGAGACTCGCGTTGCCCTTCCTCGCGTCCTTTCTCGCGCCCCTCCTCGCGTCCTTCTCTCAGTATCTTTTGATAGATGTAGGACTCTTCCAGGTCTTTCTTGTACATCTCGAACCTCTCAATCAGCCATGCTTGTTCATCCGGTTTATCGTAGACCAGAGCAGCGAAGTTGAATGCCATCGACAACAGATTGTGGTTGTGGCTGGCAACCAGCCGGGTAATCATCTCATCGACCACCTCGCGCTGCTTGCCATCATAGGTCAGCGTTACCAGGGGTAACACCCCCTCCATGCCCGGCTGCAAGAACACAGCAGAGGGTAACTCCCAGAGCTTCACGGCCTCATAAAAGAAAAGGTGATTTGGTCGTCCATTGGGCAATTTCTCAAGATAGGGCGGCTCCTCAATCTTGCGATCCTTGCGCAGGTAAATGACGATGGAAGAGACCGGCAAGCCCTTATTGATGGTAGTCGTGCTATTGTATTGCCATAACCGCTTGCCCATCTGCTTGTCGCCATGCCGTTGAAACTCGATATGCAAGATCGTCTTGACGCCATACCATAGTATAACATACAAGATGTCGGCAGTGAGGTTCCGCGTCTCTTGCGCATGCTGCGCTTTTAAGTCGGAGAGCGTCTGCGTTTTCAGTTCGGGCGAGAGTTCGTGCAGCAGGACGGCGTCGGGTACTAGCCAAGTCAGAAAGTGCTGTGGGTTGGCGGTAAACATGCGTTTGAGCATGTCATCCCAGAGTTTGGACATTCATTATTCCCCCCAATGGTAATATAATAGGACAAGTGTACCACTACAGTTGTGCTTTGTCGAGGCGAGCGGCGTTACGATAGCTACCAAATCCCATTGCTTGTTGAAAAAACTTGCACACATGGTATACTTAGGGTCTTCAAGGACACGAACAGAGGAGATAGCACCCTATGCCCCATCTCAAACTTGAGCAATCCCTGGTACAGGAAGCACGCGTACTGGCACAGCATATTGTCGAGCCTGTGATAGAGTACATTGGCCAACATACGACCGTGGCTATTGAGCGCACAACCTTGCGTTTGATTGGGGTCGATGGGATCGATACGGATGATGTACCACTCCCCAACCGTATTGTTGATAGGGCATTACCCCTATTGCCAGGAGGTATCCTGCGCCCGTTTGTTGCTACTATGCTGCAAAACAAGCTTGATGTGCAGGCAACCGCCGCTGCCATTGGACGTGGTGAACTCTCCCTGCACGAGGTACGAAACGAGAACGAGTTTCTCGCTACTGTTGATGCTGAAGCCCTGCGTTTAGTCCGCGAGGGAGTAGAGCGAATCCGAGCGAGGCGTGCCGAACGCGCTGCAATGGTTAAGGCATTACGTAATCCACCAACACCATGGCTCTACGTCATTGTAGCAACTGGCAATATATATGAGGATATCGTACAGGCTCAGGCGGCGGCACGACAAGGGGCGGATGTGATTGCCGTTATTCGCTCAACGGCCCAAAGCCTGCTTGACTATGTACCTTATGGTCCCACTACAGAGGGCTTTGGGGGAACCTATGCCACCCAGGCTAATTTCAAACTGATGCGTGCTGCCCTCGATGAGACAAGCCGCGACGTGGGACGCTATATCCGCTTGACTAACTATTGTTCGGGTTTATGTATGCCCGAAATTGCCGCGATGGGTGCCTTAGAACGGCTGGATATGATGCTCAATGATGCTCTCTATGGTATCATCTTCCGCGACATTAATATGAAACGCACGCTCATCGATCAACTCTTCTCACGTCGCATCAACGCTGCTGCCGGCATCATCATTAATACCGGTGAAGATAACTATCTGACGACCGCGGATGCGCTCGAAGCGGAGCATACCGTGGTTGCTTCACAATTTATTAATGAGCGGTTTGCACAGATCGCTGGCATTCCACCTGAGCAGATGGGCCTCGGTCATGCATTTGAAATTGACCCCGCTACTCCCAACCACTTGTTACACGAAATCGCCTCTGCCCAGCTCATTCGCGATCTCTTCCCCGGCTACCCTATTAAATATATGCCTCCCACGAAACACATGACGGGCGATATTTTTCATGGCCATATTCTTGATAGTTTCTTCAATTTCGTGGGGGTATTGACCGGCCAGGGTATTCAATTGCTAGGCATGCCCACCGAGGCCATTCATACTCCCCTCTTACAAGATCGTTTCCTCTCCATTCGTAGTGCCCTGTATGTGTTCAACGCTGCCCGCGATCTGGAAGAGCAGTTTGACTGGCGCGAGGATAGCTTAATAGCCCGTTTTGCCAGTCAAACGCTAGCTGATGCGGTTGAGCTTCTGCGCGAAATGGATAAGATTGGACTCTTCAAGTCCCTTGAAGCGGGCCTTTTTGCCGATATCAAACGTTCCCCAGAGGCTGGCCGTGGACTAGAGGGCGTGATTAGACGCGATGAAGCGTATTTTAATCCATTTTATGAAGAGTTGCTGGGTTAAAGCTTTTGCGGTGTGGCATATGACAAAATCTCATGGGCGAGCTGCACTGATCTTTGCAGAGGAATATCATGGATCGTATCAGGCATACGTACCACGCGTACATGTGGGCAGATGGCTTGAATATGGGCAATGCCTTGCTGGCGCAAGCGTAGGTATGCTGCCTGCGTTTCGCTGGTCGGGGTTTGTTCCGCGACAACGAGCGTAATAGGGCAACGTACCTGTTGGTAGAGATCAAAGAGAGGCTGATCCCACATCGCGCCAATAATTTGCAGATGATTCTCGAAGTCCAGGCGTGGGGCAACGGTATCGTCTTCACGCAGTTGTACGATGTGCAAGATACTGTCTTCCAGTTGTGGCGACCATTGTTGCCCTAACGGCCCATTGCGATAGAACGAAAGAAACGCCTCGCGGGACGTGCCAGCAAAGCGCGGCGGAGCCAGGTCAATCATCGCCTGTTCGCGTGTCCAGCCGGGACGCCGCGAAAATTGATTGGTCGCACCATCCACCAGTATCAGAGCCGTCACCTCAGCAGGATTCGTCGCGGCATAGTGCAAAGCGACCATCGCACCCCAGGAATGACCAACCAGCACAGGCTTTACGATGCCTAGAGCTTTGACCGCGGCAGCATCGTCGTCGATGATGGTGTCAAAATCGTAGCCACTGTCAGGTTTCTCGCTCTCGCCGTGACCGCGTTGATCAAGAGCAGTGACGACATAGCCTTGCTCAGCCAACAATGAGGCCACAAAGTCCCAAATACGGGCTGCGGAAGCGAGGCCGTGCAATAAAAGAATTGGTGGGAGAGCAGTTTGAGCACCTGAAGGTGCTGCATCAGCAGAGGGAGACCAACGACGATAGTGTAGTTGGAGTCCATTGGCAGCGATAAAGCCATCGGTTGGATCAGTAGGCATGTGGGACAACGCTCCTCGAAATGTATTCTTGGTAGCAGTATAGCATGGAATGCACAAAGCAGGGTACCCAGGAAAGGTCATTCCACTATGGACGTTTTTGTTTGGGCATTGATGCCAAAATATCCATAGCGAACATACCTATCGCAGGTACCCTGCTTAGCGTTTAACTCTATTATTACTAGCGAGAAGCCCTGAACGAACTATTCGTTGTCCAGGTCTTCCGGCTTAAATTCGTCTTCCTCCCCATCCTCGTCCTCATCTTCGTCATCCGTGTCCAGATAGCTCAAAGCGGAGTAGCTGGCCGCGTAAGTTTCTTTGTGGATTTGGATAGTTGGATGGATAAGGGGAAAGGGCTTTAACCCTCCCTGCGCGGCAGGACCTTCCATCTGTGTTTCGTAAATGGGCGCACCTTCACGCACTAACACTTCATCCTCCCATGCCATCGCCTCAAAGCCCAAGCGGCGTAAATCCATGACCATACCGGGCCAGGTGTCGCGAGCATCCACCGCCCACCATTCACGTCCCATCACTCGTACAGGTCGAACACGCAAAGGCCGGTTGATATCGCCCAGATTAGCCACCAAGGATGTGCGTTTCTGTTCGGCTTTTTTCACGGCTAGAACCGTCCCTTTCTTTACTAGGACAACTATACACTTTTCCCTCCCTGGCATACCTGGAAATGAACGTTCTTTCATACAAAAAATCTTCTTTTCCATTGCCCCCAAAAGGAAGCTTCAAGTGTAGTATTACCATATCACATTACTCAATCAATGCGCCAGAGTGCAAATCGGCAAAGCTCATTGACAGCACTTGAAAAAGCGTGCATACTGCCAACAATTGAGCAGGTAAATCTGTACCTTTATTCATCTATTCATCATGACGTTGTGCTGAGAGAACACATTTTATGCGCCAGTCAAGCAAAACATTGAAGGCTATCCCGCAAACGACGTTGCGCCGCCTGCGCAACACACCTAGCTATTTTTTCTTACTCTGGCGTTGGGTCTCCTGGTTGTTCGCACTGATCTGGATTGTCTCCATTCAGGGGCGACCAAACCTGCCGCTTGCTACCCTTCTACTAGTAATTACGTTTTTACAGACCTTAGTAGTCACACTTTACGCTCCAATCTTCAAAATTTTCCTGCCCACCTTTCCCGGCATAAAGAATATGCGCCAACCGGGCCAGCTTGTCGTAGCGGAACAACGCAAATTCTGGCAGTTACGCCGTCGCCCACTGGCAGCCGATGAGGAAGGAGATATCTTAACGCCGCTGGCCCGCACCCGCAATCCCAATTGGGATATCGCCATTTATAGCCTGGATGTCGTGATCTGCGGCATGGTTACGTACTTTGGTGGCTACTTCGGCATTCCACATTTCGGGAGTTCGTCCCCATTTTATCGCTATGGTATCTCCACAGCCCTCGCGGCAGCACTTTCCTATCGCTACCGTGGTGGGTTAGCAGCGGCCCTGGGCTATGACCTCTTTATCTTGTTGGGAGCCTTTTTCCCACCACCAGGAACAATCCCTTACCCTTTACTCGCACGAGACCTGGCCGGTTCATTGCTTGACGCGCCAGTGATCGCCATCCTGGCGGCCTATCTCGCCTCGCTGCTACAGAGTTATACACGCAGTAGAAGGCGCGAGCAAGACAACGTACGTCTGCAAAAAGCGTTGCGCCACGTCAGTGAAACGCTGGTTACGGGTGCTCGTGATAGACAGAGCCTGTTGCAATACAGCGCGGAGCAGATGCGCAAGGGTGGCCACTTTGAACGCCTCCTCCTGGGACTAGTCCGCGCCAAGAGTGAAGACGACGTGAGCAACGCGCAACGTTTCGAGCTTGACATATGCGTAGAGGCTGGCTTTGTTGATCCGTCATGGCCTGACAAGAGCAGATCATTCATGGAACAGGTGATGCAGACAGGCGAAACATATAGTGACTTTGAGCATCTCCGCACAGAGACGAACGAAGATAGTTACGGTATGTCGCGTCTGTACCTGCCCATCTTTCTGGATGGACAGCTCTACCTGATAATAGGTGTTGAGAGCACACGGCGCACTCCTTTTGAGAGCAAACAAGAAGAATTTCTCAATACGACGGGGCCACAATTGGTCGTCGCGTTGGAAAATATGCGCCTGACAGAACAGACGGCAGAGCTGGCAGCCGAGGCAGAACGCGGTCGCATTGCTCGTGACATACACGATGGAGTCGCCCAACTCGTGTATATGCTGAGTTTGAATACGGAAACCTGCGCCGCCCTGGCGCATCGCATCGCGGAAGCTTCCGAGGATGAGGAAGATAAAGAGGTGCTCGATCCGCTGGCACAACGGCTAGATACGCTAGTAACGATCTCCAAGCAGGCACTATGGGAGACACGCAACTATATGTTTACGCTCAAACCCTTGATCAGTGGCACCAGCACATTAACGCAGATGTTGACCAACCAGGTACGCGAGTTTGAAACCATCAGTGGTCTACCTGTGCGCCTGGAAGTAGTGGGTAGCGAAGAGGACATACATAACAACGGGAACCAGAGTCATAACGGCAATACACACACAACGGCTCTCGTTGGCACAGCGATCTTTCGTATCACGCAAGAGGCACTGACCAATGCCTACAAGCATGCCGAGGCAACGCAGTTACACGTTCAGTTGCGACATTTGCCCCAGGCCATTGAGGTTGAGATTTGTGATAATGGCAAAGGGCTTATGACCAGTGGGCTTACGATCAGAGAGCCAGGCAGCAATCTCACGCTCCCAGGTGAGCAACCGCGTATCTATTCAGGTCATGGGATGCGTGGCATGCGCGAACGAGCCACAGAGCTGGGCGGGACATTTGAAATCACCACTATGCCAGATGGCGGTGTCAGTGTGAAAGCACGTTTGCCGAAATAACATAGGTAAAGGATGAGGTAGCTATGCCAAGTATCCGGTTAATGATTGTAGACGATCACGAGGTGGTACGCCTGGGAATGCGTGCGGCCTTTGAGTTAGAACCAGACATCAATGTCGTTGGCGAGGCCAGTAACGGTGCCGAGGCCTTAGCGAAGATAGCGGTGCTTGCGCCACAATTGATCTTGATGGATATACGCATGGAGAAGATGGGCGGCATAGAGGCCTGCCGTGAAATCAAGAGTCGCTACCCGGAGGTACAGGTCTTGATGATTACCTCGTATAGCGATGACGATGCCGTTCTCGCCTCCCTACTGGCGGGAGCTAGCGGCTATCTCCTCAAAAATGTGAGCCGTGCGGAGTTGCTGCGTTCCATCCGCCTGGTAGCCTCCGGCCAATCGCTGCTTGATCCTACAATGACCGGGCAAGCCACCAATCGTTTGACGAACCTCTCTACCCATGGCCTCCAGAGGCAAATACCTGGCGGAGAATTGACAGAGCGCGAACGCGAAGTGCTGGCATTGGTAGCGCGTGGCTACACCAACAAACAGATTGCCGAGTCACTATGCGTCAGCGAGAAGACTGCTCGCAACCACGTCAGTCATATCCTGGAGAAACTGGGCCTCGCACGGCGCAGCGAGGCGGCGGCATTCGCTGTTGAACACAAACTGGTGCCGCCGCGCAAAGATATGTAGTTCCCTTACGCGAAATCGCGCAGGAGATGTACTTGCACGGGTTGGCGCAGTGTGCGGAGAGCCTTGACTTCAATCTGACGAATACGTTCACGGGTCAGCTTAAAGTACGCGCTCAACTCTTCCAACGTGTGGCAATAGCCATCATGGAGGCCATAGCGTAATTCAATGACCTGGCGTTCACGCTGGTTCAGTGTTTCCATCGCGCTGGTAAGCTGGTCGCGTAACACCTGCTGCGTCACGATATCTGCCGGAGCGGTCGCGTGAGTATCGATCAACGTATCAGCGAGGTGATAGTGCTCGTCATCAATAAGGGGCGCATCGAGCGAGATGGGCGTCTCGGCCATGCTTTGTAGTTCCACCACGCGCTCTTTCGTCAAATGAGCAACCACTGCCAGTTCTTCTGGCAACGGCTCGCGTCCCAATTCCTGGTACAGCGAGCGAGCAATGCGTTTCAATTTGTAGATAAGCTCGACCACATGCACAGGAATATGTATAGTGCGCGTATGCTCGGCTACGGCGCGACTGATGGCCTGGCGAATCCACCAGGTAGCATAGGTGCTAAAACGAAACCCGCGGGCGGGATCAAATTTTTGTGCCGCCCGGATCAGGCCAAGATTGCCTTCCTGCACAAGATCTAACAATGAAATATCCTGGTTTTTGTAGCGTTTGGCAATACTCACCACCAGGCGAAGATTTGCCTCTACTAACTGCTGCTGCGCCTCCACGTCTCCCGCGGCAACACGCCAGGCAATCTTCATCTCCTGGACCGCCGTCAGCAAGGGAAAACGCCCGATTTCAGCTAAATATTGGCGAATGGCATTGTCTATCGCGGTATCATACTGTTCTTCCTCTTCCTCCTCATCTTCCTCCTCTATCAGGTCAACATCGTCATCGGCTCCAAAATAATCGCCGAGGGAGCGATCACTGCGAGTACTCCCATGATGGACACTGGTCTCATTTCTTTTACGTCCAGCCCCACGCTTGACGCTGTATCCAGTGCCGCGAGGACCATCATTTTCGCGGAGTCCTCTATCGCTAGTAGCTAAAAAATTGTCGAAATCCCCTTTTACCATTGTCACCATTAAACCATCTCCAATCCACATTCCACATCTTTGGTAACCGGAGACACCTTGCCAAATTATCTTTGGCTGTATCCCCCCCACAATTCCTTATATAGCAAGGAATGTGCCAATATACAATTGTAGCGATGTACCATCGTATTACCAGGCACCTACTTCATCTACCTGCTCACTCTGCTCTTGCGCACCCCACGGAATCGGGAAATAATTTCCACCTACTGCGGATAATTCCACAATTCCCCTCTCCTCTCGCTTTTGATGCGTATCTAGCGATAATATCCGCGCTATCTATTCCAAATTAGTGCCGAGGCACGTTTATTTGCAACAGATATGCAGAGATGTGTACTACTCATAGGAACGCACAGGGGTAGGAAAGTGAAAGAATCCATCCTACCCTAGCCAATTTGGTTACAGAGTCCAGGGGAATGGGTATTGGAAGCAGGTTCGCCCTCTCTGCGAGAACAGCAATAATTTCTGGTGACGAAAGAATAAAAAGATGCAGGCAGAAATACCGCCAACATTGAAGCGTAGCAGTGCCAATGAGCAGCCCGCACATTCAGTAATGTGCCCTTTATGCAGCACCCTACTCACAATAAGAGACATAGCACCGCAACAGACCGTTGTGCTGTGTCCTGCTTGTGGCTATTCTGCACCGTATATCCAACGGCAACACCATGTGAACGAAATTTCCCCCGTGCAACGGCAGCCAGTTGGTTCTTCCGTCTGGATTGACCCGGCAGTCTCAGCATATTTAGCCGGAGCCTTGACAGGCAACGCTAAAGCAGAACATTCTCCCAGCCTGCTACACGCTGCGCCAAAAACACGTCCATTAAACCCACCTACGCCCATTCCCCCACGGGCTTCCGCGCAACGCCCGAACGCGGTGAAAGTTCGTCCAAAATACTCTCGTACACATACACTGCCTCTACAAGAAGAGGAAGACCTCACACGTATACCTACACTGCCACCGCCAACCATGTGGCAGTACGAATCGCCGCAATTTGAAGCCGAGAGCAGCCTCTCATCGCTTTCTCTGGTGATCGAGACACCGACCCAGCCACAACCGATCTCAGCGCAACTTGAACTGCCTTTGCCCGTTGCCCGGCCTGCTATCCAATCGCCAAAACCCAGCCAGCATATCACCGACATTGACGAAATTGATACGCTACCGGAACAGCTGACACAACTCTCACCCAGTCCAATACCTGAACAACTCTCACCTGCCGCATCACGTACTGTGGACATCGATCAAATCAACACACAACCTCGTAAGCCCCCACAGCACGCACAACACGCACAGCACGTCATCGATATCGACAAAATTGATACGCTATCGCCCCGTATTGTAGCAAGTGTGGCTCCCAGGAGCAATGCGAGTCTGGTTCCTACGCATCCCGTGCTATCGCCCACACCTGTTCGCCTGAGCAAGTCACCAACTGCTACCAGCAATGTGCGGGCAGCAGCGGCCCCTACCGAGCAAGTCATCTCCATAAGAGAGCCTTCCTCGTGGACAGCAGGAGGATTCTCTCAATCCGCCTATGCTCGCCGTATTGCTGAGCGTTCTAAAGCGCGGAAACCCAGGCCCACGATGCATACTTTAGATCATGTACGCTGGTGGCTGCTCCATCCAGGGCGGCTTGAAGGGTTGCTCTGGCTAGGTGGCACGCTGCTTTTAATAACCGTGACATTCGCGCTGCTAATCGTCAGTGCCATCAGCTTTTCCTGGATGTCGCCGGGTACTCAAAGTGGCACCGCGTCGTCGCTTACCACTCCTGCCAATGCACCAACGACTATTCCTACCGTGATTACCTCGCATGGCTTAACGCTCATCCTGGAAAATGCCCAGCTGCTCGTTCCAGGGCAACCCGTTCAACTACGTGGACAAGGGTTCAGCCCACACGGACACGTTACTTTCAGCGATGAAAAAAGTCAGCCTCTCCTTGTCCAGGCCACTCAGTCCAATATTGTTGAGGCCGATCAACATGGCATGTTCGCGGTTGCACTGACGACCAACACCTGGGCAACCGGTGCGCACCACATTTTCGTGCGTGACGTTATGAGCGGCCATATAGCGGATATTCCTATTATGCTGGATGCCGGTCCTTTCGGGAAAAAGGCGACAGCCACAGTACCTCCTGGCGTGACACCAACAGTTACAACAGGCTCAGGTCAGGGCGGCTTTTTCCCAACACCCGTTAATTCGACGCCAGTTCCTATCACACCAACAGTGTCTTCAGCAACGCCGACTCCAGCTCCGACGCAGGTCAAGCCCACGGCAACGCCAACCATGGGAGTCACGCCCACGGCAACCCCTGGCACTACTCCTACCGTGGGAACGACACCATCTCCAAGTTCCAGCCCAGCCACGAATGGGCAGAGCGACAGCACCATCGGCACCGCCGGTATCACCAGCCTGGGAAGCGATAGCAGTAATAGTGCCTTCAGCCCCTTGGGCTGGCTCCTGATTGCAGGCTATAGCCTGGCCATGCTTCTGCTCGGTCTCACAGCACTTCTGCGCAAACGCCAAAACTAACGTGGGTGTGATCAATCACTGCCCATAGACATGAAGTTAAGCTATGTAGCGCGGTTTCCAGGGCGACCGCAAGAGTCGCCCCTACTATACCTTCGCGTAAAGCGGCTCGCAGAGCCGCATCGTATATAGTAGGGGCGACCCTTGCGGTCGCCCTGGAAACCGCGCTCCACAGCTTCACCTCCTGTCTCTGGGCAGTGATTGATCCCACCCACGTTAGTTTTGGCGTTTGTGCAGAAATGCTGTGAGACCAAGCAGAAGCATGGCCA
>JBPCJY010000208.1:0-25416 GCA_051004815.1 Ktedonobacteraceae bacterium | reverse complement strand
GGGGGGGCTGGAAAAGGGCGGCTCCCCCCCTTTTCCAATCCCGCTCACTCTGTAATACCCTCTTTCCATTACACTTCTAGCAATTTATTGAGTTTGCGCCGTTGTAGCCCACTTTTCGCGCCATTCTCCCCTGGCAGAGCTGTTTGCGCGGTCGGCTTGTCTCCCGTAAACAACTCATCCAGTACACGTCCGTCAAAGGCATATGGGAATGGTAAGCCCATACCACGCAGCACTGTTGGCACAAGATCATATATTTCCGCGTTAGGAGCTTTGAAGCCTTGCTTGATACCGCCACCAAACGCATAGAGTACGCCATCCTTCTGGTGCGTGCCACGTACAACATTCGGCTCGTCCCAGAGGCGCTTGTTGCCAAGCGTGACACGAAAGGTGATACCATCAGAGGGCAATACGATCAGGTGCCGTTCGGTTGGAGCATAGGGTCCCGTACCGAGAACCTCAGTAGTGTAAAGCGCGTCCACTAATGGCTTGCCACTTTTCGGATCCACCAGTTGCTTGAGGTCTTCAGTCAGTTCAGCCAGGCCCTCGGCACTCAGCTTATCACTCAAGAAGATATCCGCATAGCCTCCGCCAAAGCCAGAATGCGAAGGCACACAAGCGAGAGTCCGCTCCCAATCAATAACTGACAACGCGGAATAATGATCCATGCCGCTATCTTCTGTCTTTACCATCCCAGTACGACCGAGGGCCTTTTTTGCCTTGCGTGCCAGCGAAAGCAGCCCTGCCCGCTTCAGTGCTTGTTTGAAAGTAGCAGAGCTGCGAGCATTCGTCTGTTGATAGTTGTAGTTAGGCATGAATAACCCTTTGCTGAACAAGTATTCATTGATATCAAAGAGACGAGGCGCACCTTGAAATCCATGGTCAGAAACAACAAAGAGATTATCCTCTGGACCAAGTTGCTCCATAACTAGCCCAAGAGCATGGTCGAGCAGGCGGAAATACTCAGTTGCCCGCTTATCAAGGGTAATGATTTGCTGCCATAAGGGATGCTGTAGGCGATCAGGGCCAACAAAGACTGTATAACAAAAATCCCAGGGCTTCTCTTTCAACAGGTGCATCATCAGTTCGATGCGCCGCTCAGTCATACGTAATGTAGCGTCGATGAGCAATTCTACCGCTTCCGACCTGGGATGATTCCAGATGTTGCCATATTCCAGGTCGATCTTATAATCTGGCACTATACGGTAGAGTTCTTCCTTGAAGGAATTCGGGTACGTAAAATCTGTATCGCTACTGGGCGTCATATACCCGCTGACCATGATGCCATTGACGGTCTCAGGCGGGTAGGTCACAGGCACATTAAGCACCAGCACCTGCTTGCCATATTCGCTCAGAATGTTCCAGATCGCCTTTGCGCCCTTGCGCTTTGTTTGCACATGAGCATTGCGCTGTTCATCATATGTCCAGAAATCATAGACACCATGCCGTGCAGGTTTTACGCCTGTTGACAGCGAGGTCCACGCGGGTGGCGTAAGAGGAGGATATTTTGATTCGAGTACCGCCTCGCAACCCTCTTGCTGTAACCGTTGAAAATTGGGGAGTTCGCCTCGTTCCATCATTGGATGCAGGATGCGAAATGTCAACCCATCAGCACCAAAGATAACTGTACGCATTACTATACCTTTCTTAATTTTTTATTTTTCTTGCCAAGGTTGAGTTTTTTGCCTAGTCTATCTAGAACGATTTTATCTTCGGGGCCGATCTTAAACAATAGCAGCAGCCCGACATACATCGCCACGAAAACAGGCACCAGGAAAAGGTCATACGATATATGAAAGCGGGAAATTTGCAGTGATAAGTGAAAAAAGCTGAGCAGGTAAAGCAGCCCACCTGTTATTATGGCACTAATGAATCCCGCCCCTAGCGGCTTCAGTACATCCCATCGGTATGGCTGTATCTTCACCAAGATACGTACTTGTAATAACCGCATCAGATTCACTATAGACACTGCTACTCCAGTAGCGATGGCTACCCCCATTGCACCGTAGTGAGGAGTTAGAATGATACCCACGATAAGATCGACAATGACCGCGACAAGTGAATTGACAAACGAGATCTTCGTGTGGCCGGTCATAAGGAGTATATAGCCAACCGAGCCAGTACTAACATTGATCATACTGCCTATGGAGAATGCGATGACTAATGGCCAGGCCGCAACAAATTGCGCACCAGATATACTAAGCAGGGATACCGAGAAGAGAGTGGCAATCCAAAAAAGCGGCAAGCTGAAGGTAATAGACCACTTCGTCACGATATGAAACATGGCCGCCAATTTTTCATGTTCCCCCTGGCTGTGCAATTCCGCAATCATGGGAGCAAACATGGAATTAAAAGAATACTGCGGTATGATAATATTGCTACTTATTTTGATCGCGGAAGCATATTGGCCGATGGCGACATTGGAAACCGCAAAAAACGCCAGCAGTAACGTGTCGATTGATTGCAACACCGTATCAATGATAGAAGTCAGAAAGTTCGGGGCGGCGAAGCCAAGCCAGACGCGCAGCTCGTACTTTTCTCCTCCTGGCTTCAGCATGATAGCAATCCGGCGGAAAAAAATGTAGAAGCTGAGTATGGCACAGATCATTCCATAGATGACCGTAACTACTACAATCGCATTCAAATTATGGAAGAAAATGGCCGCCACTATCAGCAGGACAACGAAGGCGATAGGCATAAAGATGCGCTGTAACAATACACGCCATTTAAACTCTTTCAATCCTTGCAAACCGCTGGTCCAGACTGTCTGCATGCATAGAAGCGGCACCATAGGTGATAGGATCACCAATATCGGGGCCAATTCGGGCGAATGCTTGACGGCAGCCAGGAAAGGGGCCGTAAACAGCATGAATAAGGCCCCCACTAGCCCGGACACACCAGCTATAGCGGTGCAAAAAAACACCAGGCCGCGCAATGAAGCCATTTGCTTTTTGGCCCGGTAGATCGCTATATAGCGAACCATAGCATCATCCAGGCCCAGATTGAAGATTGCTGTAAGTAATCCCACGACAGACATACCGAGCGTGTAGAGTCCGAAGTCAGCCGCGCCAAAGCCACGTTGAATAATAATGTTGCCGATATATTTGACAATGCTGCCCCCAATATTGCCGGCACTGACATAGGCAGCGCTACCTGCCGACTGGAGAATCTCCGACTTCATGGCAGGCTGTGCTGATGCTTGCCGCTTTGATATGTCCTTGAGCACCATCAGGGGAATGGTGTCTAACCCGTCAAACTGAGAGCTATCATTCCTGGGAGCAGATTTAATGTCGAAAGCAAAGGTTTCAGGCCTGCGCACCTGAACCTGGTTTGCTGGCTGGTTCAATCCATCAGGAGTTGCCACCCTCATCGTCGCTTGCTGCGCGATCGTTCTTTTCTCCTGCTCCTTTACTCCCCCAGGGGTCGCCATTTTCATTGTCGCTTGCTGCGCGATCGCTCTTTCCCAATGCCGTTCTACGTTCCTGAGTGCTTCCGTTTTGACGGTAGGCTCGTTTTCGTCCTCATCTTGCGACTCTGCTTCTTGACTTGGCGGAATTTTGCCCACAGGAACGAACTGTAATTGGTTATAGCGCGATTCTGAGGCGGACCATGTAAATCGCTCAAAGAGTTCTTCCATACACATTACTGCTTTCCAAGGGAAAAGATGTGCTTGTCTTTAAACATACCCTAGATCACGCAAACGATTGATAACAAGCTTCTCATCCTCTTCAGAAAGCTCCTGGCTCTCGGCCAATGTCCGAATAGGATGAGTTTCCAGGTAGGAAGGCACGAACAGAGAACTCACAGCAGGGCTATCCATGTCAACGTATTCTATACCCAGGGCATGTAACAAGCTAGGAACAACAGCAGTGAGCGGAGCATGTTCAGGGACTATTTCTCCCGCAGCCAGAACGGGTGCTGAGGCAAGCAGAAACCCACCCACCATGGAAGGATGAACGCCCGCCATACTCGTCGTTCCAGCTGGCGGCACTGTACATGTCTCCTCGTCGAAGCGCAAAAGTGTGCTTTGCGGCGATGGGGCATAGCCTGGCTTAAAAACAATGATGAGGTCGGGCGCACAGAAGAGATACTCATTGGAATACAGTTCTTCTTTACGATATACGCGCTCGATTACCTGTCCACCTGTGCGGGCATCGCGCAGTTTTGTCGGCAGTGCCTTGACAAGCGAAGTGCAAATTTCCTCGTATTCATCCTGTGGATGCACTGCCCCTTGTGGATCACGTCCCAGCAGGTTAATCCAAAGTTGCCCATGACCTGCATAGTAGGCGAGTGAATTTGGCCAGTTAATCAAACCACTTTGCTCATCACGCTCGATCAGCTCCATCTCCGCGAGAAAGTTATTGACATTGACAAAGCAATCCACAGGAGCGGGCTGAATATCGGAGAGCACCGCCAGCAGTCCCGTCTCCCCCACCCAGGAGCGTGCCAACTGAATTGCTTCCGCAATAGCCGTAGCACTTGCATTGAACTCTACGCCCAGCTTACACTGCACAATCTTACAGGTTTGCGCAGACCCTGGGGCTTCCGATGATACTAAACCGCGCACGCAGTCAGACAGGTCAGCAGGGGATGTCTCTTCATACGCTACTTGCCAACCCACAGCCCGCAGCAAGTCCGGCAACGCCACAGGAGCAGCGTCCCTTCCCGCTGACTCCTCTATAATGGTATAGCCATCCATGCCTTGTTGTGGACGTGGTAGACGGCAAAGGGGCATCAGTGTATCGAAAAAGCCAAAATGTGCGGGCAATTTTCCACTAGAAACCTGATAGTGCTGCGCCTGTGGCCCCGTAATCGGTGACGGCTCAAGCTCAACCAGTACACCGTGCTGCAAAAGGCTTTCCACTTCGGCAAGCGCACGTAGACCTGCCAGTGGTATACCGCTTAACCAGAGGACGAACGCCTTCCGTATTTCTTTATCGCCGTTGCTCATTTATTTGCTCTACCTTTCAGTTCAAATCAAATCAAAGTGTTTTGCCGCTTACTTTTCAAGCTTCAATCCCCAACGAGCCATTCTCCACAATTGATCCTTATACATTACACAGCCATAGATAATCCATGTAGAAAATATCTGTGTGATACTGCCAGAACTACCAACCTGGCGTGGCTGCAAAAACATGGCACCCGAGGTGAAATCGCCCACTAACGATCCACATACCAGGCCCATACCCACCATTGCCAATATACGATCGTTGCGCGTCTCCGGCGTATTCGACCGTCGTACGATCCGGGTTGAAATAACAACCATAACAACGGCAAAGGACAGGTAGAAGAATATCCCCAGTGGGCCAAGTTCTGCCAGGATTTGCAAAAACCCATTGTGGCAAACACCAAGGCCGGTCTTGGCAAAATCACGCAGATACAGCGGTAATTGCGTGAAACGCTGATCGTAAGCCCAGAAATTGCCGGGGCCAACTCCAAACAAAGGGCTCTTGCTCCAAACACGCAAGGCGTCCTGCCATATGATGAAGCGATAGAAATCAGCCGTCTTAACAGATGCCAATTTGTCAATTTCTGCCTTTATCACAGGAAGGAGCGGCAAGCAGGCGAAGCAGAGCACTACGAACAGTCGACGTGAGTGCGCCAAGGTTATCACGACCATGGCAATGCCAACTTCGAGCCACCAGCTATTTTGTAAACAAAAATAGACACCAACTAAGATCAGCACTGTAGCAACACCGTAGGCAATCCGTATACGCCAGCGCGTCGCACAGAGGAGACGGGCATAGCCGATCATTGCGCCCAGGGCCAGTAGCTGCGATATTGATTTTAAGGTCATCCAGCCCAGTTTTGGCTCGCTAAAACGGAAAGTGTAAATGGTGGCACCGATACGCTTAAATTCAATCATAACAAACACCGCCAATGCCACAGAAAGCAGGAAGAAGGCCGTTTGAATGTATTCAACCCACTTATCCCTCTCGGTGAGGGCTGTTGTCGTCACTGCAATGATCAGCAAAGGCAGGCAAAACAGGGCAATGCCATAGGCTTCGTCCAGGATTATTGGCTGGCTGCCTATCTTGTGTGACACACCATACGACCATATGAGTTGAATCAAGATGTTAGAGACAAATGACATGCCGAGCAGACCGAGCAAGGGCCAGATGGCCCAGAATGATGGCAAGACAGGTTTCCTTACCCGAAAAGCCGCCTGGATCAACAGTACAAAAAAGAGCCATAGTAATAAAGGTAGCGCAGGGTAGATTGACAGTGATTTTATTGCCAATATCTGCGGTGCTATAGCTGTCGAGGAAATGGCCACAACAAACAAACCAAATTGTGTACGCCAGGTAATCAGAAACAAGATGACCAGTGCAAACACGGGGGCAAGGATATAGACAGGGTAATCAAGCACGAACTGACCAGCGATCCCTGCTACAAAGCCACCCAGAGCAATAAGCACAATACGCGGCCACCATAGACCCAACGTGCGTTGCCATAAGATTCGTCGATGGTACGCACGTTGCTGCTGCAGTTGATCGGTGATATCCGGTGCGCCTCCTCCAGGAGGAAACGCACCATTAGAAAATTTATCCGCAATCTGCATAGAAATCTCACTCACCCATTCCAGGACCCGACGGCGGTGGAGGCATCATGTCCGAACCGCGAGTAGGACGTAAAGTTTGCCCATTCTGCTGCATATTCATACCATCATTGGGAGATACCGGCAGCGATACCCTGGGCAACGGCGAAGGCCCCGGTCGATTTGGGAACGGCTTATTGGATGGGAATACTGATGCACCCATGATAGATGATATCGGGGGCATGCCCATTGGCACGTTCCCTTGATAAGGCATCGACGCACTCGATTGAGCAGGCAACAAGGTCATGTTCGATTGCTCAGGCGATGCCATGTTGATGAGTGGGGTTTGCACCGGTACCCACATGTCTGGTGTCCCCGCCGTCGTTTTAGTGCCGAGATAAGCACTGGCATAGTAGTTGTTACGCTTACTGCGAGCAACACGGTTCATGATGATGCCAGCGGGTGTCCGCGTCAAAGAGTTCAATAGCTCTTTTGTTCGCAACAAGAGAGGAAGTTTCTCATGCCGCGCATCGACAACCAGCGCAACGCCATCAGCCATGCCCGCCAGCACACTGCCATCAGCACCACTTAACAGAGCAGGACCATCGATAATGACTACATCGACTTTCGTACGCAATTGCTTTAATATGTCAGGCAGCCTCTGTTCCATCAGCAGGGTAGCATCATCCATTGCGTCGCCCGCCGACAGCAGCCAGACACCCGGCACATTACAGCGCAGTACAGCATCATCAACATTACCTCTACCCATGCCTTTGAGGAGGCCACTCAAGCCAGGGCCAGTGCCGTTCATACCAAAGGCAAGATGGGTAGCAGGTTGCCGGAGGTTGCCGTCCACTACAAGTACTGTCACACCGGCACGAGCTAGAGCTGCTGCTAATCCAGCAACCAGGGTAGTTTTGCCTTCCGCAATCTGGGGGCTTGTAATCAGCAGAATAGCACCTTGTGGTGCTTGCCACGCGCCCGGTAAGACACCGGTAAGCCGGAGATTCGCGCATATATCCGCTAGTTCACGCTGCACAGCACCTTGTACTTGCGTAGCCGATTCTTTGACTTCTTTACTATCGGAAAGGCCTCCAAGGTAGGCCATACCCAGTTTCTCTTTTACTTGTTCATCGCTATGTAGCCGATTATCCAGGAAGATCAGCAGCAGCATAATCAGAATACCAACCAGGAGACCTACACCCGCGCTAACACCCATGATAATGTAACCTTTGGTGGAATGGGTCACATCCTTTGCGGCAGCTGGTTGAATCACGAATACATCACCTAAAACCGTGGTTGGTAAAGCCAGAAGCTGTGCATTCGATGCATCGAGATTGTGCGTGGCGTCTAGAACATTATTGTTGTACACAGCATATTGGGGTGTCGTGTTATTGGGGAGCGACACCAGCTTCGCTTCCCAGCCTGCCTTTGCTTGCTGTTCGGTAGCTATTTGCGCCTTCAGAGCATTGCGCTTCGCATCCAATTGTTGCTGAACTTGCAATTGGATATACGATTGAAAGCCGTTAGCAACATCATTCGCCAGCAAGACCGCATGGTCTGAACGAACAGACGAAGCAAGCAAGGTAATTGTCGCAGTGGTGGTAGATGTGCTTGGAACTACATCTACAATAAGATCATTCGCTGTATAGCCCAGTTTTGGCAACTGGGGATCATATTTAAGCACGTATTGCATAACAGAAGTGGACTGAAGCTGAGACGAATAGTTAAGGGCGCGGGCGAGGCTATCTGTAGCTGTCCCACCTGTCGGTCCTCCAGGATACATAGTACCTGGAGCACCCTCCTGTACGAGTATAGTAGACGATACTTGATACACACCCAACTGCGATTTTGATAGAAAAAAACCTACCACAGCGGATACCAGTATACACGCTAATAAAATCCAACTATACTGTTTAATGCTTGCAAAGTAACGTTTCAAAGGACTCTCCTTCCCCAAATGTGCCTTCATTTTGGTTTAGACCCTATTCAGAAACATGAATCCGGGACATACATGCACTGGACGGATGCTTGCGCTCCTAAATAAGCTCTTCTTTTCGGTACTCTCATCTACCGGGATATGTTTGTTATCCGCATGTACAGCACATACATTGCAATCTATATGTCCAACACTTTTCGTATTGTACCTGGACTCGATTGCTTTCTATCCCAGTATACGGTTGCGTTTCGGTAGTGATTAGTGGCATGCAGTTAAGGTTTCATAACCAACTTCTGCCAACTCGCACACGCGTCAGGAAGCCAGGAACACTTTCACGAGTATCGCCTGACCACTCAATGCGATGTTGTTTTGATAGGTTGGATAGAAAGCAACAACGCCTTCCTCTAATCCTAAACCATTCAAATGATAACTGACTGAGCTTGTAAACGGGACACTACCACTAGTGGCAGAACTACGAATAGCTCCCGAATCGCCCACCATTGTATAGGTGTCATCGTAGAGCACAACCTGCCCTACAACATTCCCAGTCACAACAGAACTTCCACTGATCTTGGCAGGGTTGGTAAGCTGTGCATACGCCGCCGGGCTACTAATTGCTGCATTCCCGTTGATTGAGTCGACCTGCCAGACTTCAAAAATGTTGGTTACGACCTCATTTAAGTGATGGACGGTGGCAACAAAGCCGCCGCCGCCCGCTGCCAAATTAGTCACCGTAATTGGCAGAACGGTCAGTTGTGCCGCATGAAGTGGCAGTGTCACGGTAAAATTTGTCCAGTGAAAGATATTCCTGGTCAGCCGTGCTACCACCGAACCTGCCGCTAGTCGCCAAGAATCACGTATCTGCGCCTGCGTTTGTCCCGGTTGCAGTGCTGCAATCTCCGCGTTGACGAGTGTTTGCGCCTGTTCAGACTGGTAACGTGTCATATCTGGGTACATGCCAGGGAAGATCACCTGCCCAAACGCTGTACCATTCCACTGGTACTCCTTAAAGAGGTCTACTGGCCCCTTAATGGTGTCGTTAGGATTAACCGCCGCGGTCACAATGGTACCTACCGAGCTAATAAATGCATCGCCATTGAGCAAGCCACGCGTACTCACAAGCCGATTAGGGGTTCCAAAGAGGTTATTATACACATAGTAATCTAACCTGGCATCAGATGAGTAATACCGTACATCAACCAGCGCATCCAGAGTACCCGAACCTTCCAACGCCCCGCAAAAGACTTTTTGTACCTTATTGACATTCGCTTGCGTTCCAACCAGCTTATCCCAATTGATCGCAAGGGTGGGACAGCCAGAAACTTGTAGCGTAATCGTCGGTAGCACAGGCTTGACCGCAGTAGGTGAGACATTAGGTGTTGCAGTAACAGGGCTACTCACCGTATCCGTCGAAGGCGTTCCAGTCTGGGTTGGTGTCGCGAAATAGTTAGTGCAAGCACTAAACAACACTAGCAGACTACAAAGTAATAGCATCGCTCCCATAGATGATAAAGCGGGACGTAGCAAGAGCCGCTGTCCTTGTTGATTTCTCCACCGCCTACATGCCGCCATCGATAGCACTTTCATAGCTCGTACCTCCGTACATTGTTGATCTACTGGCCTTCCGGGAAGAATGATTATAGAGTTTCTCGCGTTATCGTTTGTCTCGCCACTCGCTACATGGGATAAGGCCGCTTGCATTTGCACCTTCAGGAAGAATCTATCGGCAAACCTATACTAAGGTTTAGCCTGATTGCCGGAATGCTCTTTACCAATTATACAAACGACACATCTTTGACCATATAACAATGATGATCTTCAATAGGACTCCTACGTAAAAGCAAAACGAGATAACCTATAACTGGTAACATTGCTACCAACTGGTACACTTTTCATGACCCCCTTTCCCAAAGCGGTTATCGTTTCATAACCCTATTACAATAATAACAACCATTTCATAACCTTCCATACATTTCCATATTTACAGCTATCGACTATGCTATGTTCTCTATTATGGAAATAGCAGTGCAATATCTTACCAATTTTCCTTCATGGACAAGAGGAGCAGGCAACGCAATGAACATACTCAAAACCGCGAAGTCTTATACCAGGACTTCGGTAAACTTTTCCTTACAGGCATATAGAGGCATAACCCATCAGCTACGGCTCTTGCCAGATTTTTTAATAATTGGTGGCCAACGCTGTGGAACCTCTTCCCTCTATTACTATTTGACGGAACATCCCAGTATAGTCCCTGCTTTTACCAAAGAGCCACATTTTTTCGATGAACATTTTGCCAAAGGGCCAGCTTGGTATAGAACACAGTTCCTCACTTCTTTACAAAAACAGTATGTCAAAAGTGTTTTCAAAAAAGACCTCTTGACAGGAGAAGGCACGCCTTATTACATTTTGTATCCACATACGCCCAAAAGGACGTTCGAGGTTGTGCCGCATGTCAAGCTCATTGCGCTCTTACGTAATCCAGTCGATAGAGCGTACTCGCAGTACTGGATAGAGAAACAGGCTGGCTTTGAAACATGGTCATTTGAAGATGCGATCAAAGGCGAGCAGGACAGGCTGGCCGGTGAATACGAAAAAATGCTCCAGGACGAGAACTACTACAGCGAGAGCTTCCGCCATTTCTCCTACCTCACTCGTGGCGTCTATATCGATCAATTACAAAACTGGCTGCGCTATTATCCCCGCGAGCAGCTGCTTGTCCTCAAAAGTGAAGATATGTATAGCGATCCGGCAGGCGTGGTCAAACAGTCCTTAGAGTTTCTCGGCGTACCAACTGGCGAGCTCAAGCAGGAATTCAAGAATTACAGAAGACCGAGTAAAAAAGGCTATAGGAACAAGGTAGTCCCGCCAAAGCTGGACCCGGCCATGAAAAACTACCTGGTTGAGTACTTCAAGCCGCACAACGCTCGTCTCTCCGACTTCCTGGGCGTCGATTTCGGCTGGGATACGTAATCTCTAGAAGGATAACATAGTATGAATACATCTACCAATACCCCTAAAACAGCGGACGTTCAGTCCACTGGAGGCGCGATATCCTCTGAACAGGAACAGCGGCCTCTCAAAGGGATGCAGAGGGAGAGCGAAACTCCCCTGATCGCGAAATTCTATCGCGGCATGACTAGCCCACTGCGGTTGCTACCCGATTTCCTGGTCATTGGCACCCAGCGCGGTGGCACAACTTCGCTCTATCACTATTTAGAAGAGCTACCGTGTATCGCGCCTGCCACTACCAAAGAAATACATTTTTTTGATCGCAGATTCAACAAAGGTCTGGCATGGTATCGTGGCCACTTTCCCACGCGGCTCACAAGACAGTATGAGCAACGCTTCCGTAAGCAAGCCTTTGTAACAGGGGAAGCCAGTCCCTCATATCTATTTCATCCGCATGTCCCACGACGGATAGCCAAAGCACTGCCCCACGTCAAGCTCATCGTCCTGCTACGCAACCCGGTGGATCGCGCCTACTCCCAATACTATCATGCAGTTGAGCTCGGCTTTGAAACGTTACCGTTTGAAGCGGCGATCAAAGATGAAGAGGAACGAACCACCAGAGAGCGTGCCAAGATTATGCAGGACGAGCATTATGAGAGCTATGCATTTAAGCACCTCAGCTACTTGAGTCGCGGCATCTATATCGATCAATTGCAAACGTGGATGAGCCTGTTCCCACGCGAACAGTTCTTGATCCTCAAGAGCGAAGACTTCTATGACGACCCTGCCAGCAGCGTCAAACAGGTGCTGACCTTTCTGGACATTCCTGAGTCAGGGCTGAAAAAGCAGAACTACAAACAATATAACAACACGACGTACTCCAGCATGGATACCGCGCTGCGCAAACGGTTGGTCGAGTACTTCAAGCCGCACAACGCTCGTCTCTACGACTTCCTGGGCGTCGATTTCGGCTGGGATCACTAACGCTCTTTTAGTATACGTTGATAAGATATAGTTATTTGTATACACAACAGTTAAACGAAAGGAGCAGTCATGAAATCTTCTCTTGATACCACACGGTCCTCGGACGCACGCTCTAAGGGTACGACATCCTCAGCACAGCCTGCATCCGATGCCAGGGAGATAAACACCAGTATTCCGATTCCCTTGCCAGACAAGTTTTATAGAGGAATAACCAATCCGATCCGGCTGTTGCCTGATTTCCTGGTCATTGGTACCCAGCGCGGCGGTACCACCTCTCTTTTCCACTACTTAGAGGAGCATCCCTACATTCAGGCTGCCGTCAACAAGGATTTACATTTCTTTGATAGGAAGTATAACAAAGGTCTGGCATGGTATCGCGGTCACTTCCCAACCAGGATCGAACAATATTATGCGCAACGTATCCGCGGGCATGCTTTTCTCACTGGAGAGGCCAGCCCGTCGTACCTGTTTCATCCGTATGCCGCTAAACGCGTGGCACAGGCCATACCCCATGTCAAGCTCATCGCTCTGTTACGCAACCCTGTCAGCCGTGCCTATTCCCAATATCATCATGCTGTCGAGCTTGGGCATGAAACCTTATCCTTCGCGGAGGCCATCCAGGATGAGGAAGAACGTACCGCCCGCGAACAGGAAAAGATACGGCAAGACCCGCACTACTATAGCGAAGAATTTAAGCACCGCAGCTACCTCACCAAGGGTATTTATGTCGATCAATTACTCATGTGGATGACCCTATTTCCACGCGAACAGTTCTTGATCCTCAAGAGTGAGGACTTCTATGCCGACTCTGCCGCCACTTTCAAAAAGGTGCTGACCTTCCTGAACCTCCCTGCGGTAGAATTGGAACAGGAAAAGCAAGCATACAAGCAATATAACAATAATATCTACTCCTCCAAGATGGAGCCGGCCATGCGCAAGCGTTTGGTCGAGTACTTCAAGCCACACAATGCTCGCCTCTACGACTTCTTAGGCGTCGATTTTGGTTGGGATAAATAAAATGAGTACTTTTCCTGATACCAGCAGTTCCGCGGAGACGCAGACGAGCGATGGCATGGCTGTAGATGATGGCGTGCTTGATCCTCTGACGATGAGGGCACGCACCATCAGCCAGGTGCCTCTACTTGGGAAAATCTATCGAGGTATGACCAGCCCCTTGCGGCTGTTGCCTGATTTTCTGCTGATTGGTACGCAGCGCGGCGGCACCACGGCTCTCTACCACTACTTACAAACGCATCCCTGCATCAAGCCCGCCACTACCACGGATACGCACTTTTTTGAAAAGAAGTTTAACAAGGGCCTGACGTGGTATCGTGGACACTTTCCGACCAGCATTGAAAGGTACGCTACGCGGTACCTGCGTCGGCAAGCGTTGCTCACCGGTGAAGCCAGTTCCTCGTATCTGTTTTACCCACATGCTCCCAAGCGTGTAGCCCAGACCATACCTCATGTCAAGCTGGTAGTCCTGTTGCGCAACCCCGTGGACCGTGCCTATTCCCAATATTTTCACGCCATGGAACTTGGGCATGAAAGCTTACCCTTCGCGGAGGCTATCCAGGATGAGGAAGAACGAACCGCGCAGGAGCGAGCAAAGATACTGCAAGATGAAAACTATTATAGCGATACCTACACACACCGCAGCTATCTGAGCCGGGGAAAGTATGCCGAGCAATTACAAGCCTGGATGAGTCTATTTCCACGCGAACAACTCTTGATCCTCAAGAGCGAAGAGTTCTATGCCGACCCCGTTACGGCTTTCAAGCGCGTAGCAGCCTTTCTGCATCTACCGGAAACGGAACCACAACTGAGGAAGCAGGCATACAAGCAGTACAGCCATAATACGTACTTCTCCACGATGGAGCCAGCACTACGAGAGCGTTTAAGCGAGTATTTCAAGCCGCACAATGCTCGCCTCTACGACCTACTGGGAACCGATTTTGGTTGGGACAAGTGAAGTGGTCTCACGGCTTCGATAGAGAAATCTTAACAGATTTAATGCACTCTTAATCATTTCTTAACCTTTTCGCTACCGATAACTACAGGCCTTTCTATTACACTGTAGAGGTGTGCAGAAGATGGGTCTGTTAGAAGGGAGGAGAGCACTCCAGTACCAGCTTAAGCAAATAAAATTGAGAGGCATGCGCATGGAGCAGATCACAGTCACATCACCTTCCCATACAGAACAAAGTTCGGCTTCTCACATAGCGGTCATACTAAGCACTCATATTGTTCGTGAACCTTCTATGGTATATTATGTTTCGAAACGACTGCTTGATATCATGTTATCCGCGTTGGGCATAGTGTTTTTGCTACCTGTCTTGCTGATTATTATGCTCTGTATTAAATTCGATGATGGGGGCCAACTATTCCATTTCAGAGAGATCATTGGTCTACACGGTCGTCGTTTCCGTGCTTTAAAGTTTCGCACGATGATACCCGATGCAGATATATATCTAGCACAACATCCTGAACTTTTGCGGAAATTTCAACAGAACATGAAGTTGGAACGTGATCCGCGCATCACGCGCATAGGTCACTTTCTGCGTAAAACAAGTCTGGATGAATTGCCGCAACTGTTCAACGTCCTGGTTGGGCAGATGTCTCTGGTGGGGCCGCGCATGATCCATCCAAGCGAGTTGCCGCGCTACGGCGAATGGGCCACCAAGCGACTCGCTGTACGGCCAGGTATCACTGGACTGTGGCAAATCAGTGGCCGACAACGTACCTCCTACGAGGAGCGTATTATGTACGATATGCGTTATATTGATAGCCGTTCATGTATTAACGATATGGTTATCCTTGTTAAAACGCCGAAAGTCCTATTTAAGCCCACTGGAGTCTAATTGTGCGGAGGAGTCTGGAGGAGAAAAGGAGCGATGGCTGGTCAATTGACACAACAGGAACATAACATATCCCCTTCACAACGGAGCAGCCAACAGGCATCCGTTGTTTCTCCATATATCTGGCCAGGCACACCATGGCGTACTGAACCACTGATCGCTAGCGAACGGCAAGCCTATCTTGCCAGCCGTCGTGCCATTACAGCAAATAGCGCGGCGGGCATCTACCCCTTCAACGATATCAAGCTGAGCCGTGCTGATGTCGAGTGGCTGTTAGCGACACAGGAAGAGCAACGCGTGGCAATAGACGAGGTAGGCAACCCCCAACATGCATCCTTCGGATTAGACTTGCGTGGTGCTAACCTCGAGCAAGTGAATCTGAGCAATCTGCCCCTGGCACGCCTGGTGGGCGGAAGAAATTGGCTGGTCTATTCCTCCGCAACTACAGAGCAACGCGCTTTAGCAAGCATACATCTCGCGGGGGCTGACCTCGGCGGTGCGCACGTAGAGGATGCGTTCCTCGGTGATGCCCACATGGAAGAGTGTTTCCTCGGTGGTGCATTTCTGGAGAGAGCCTATCTTGAAGGCGCACACTTGGAAGGGGCTGACCTCGAAGGCGCACACCTCGAAGGGGCGAATCTCCTTGGAGCACACCTCGAAGGGGCTAACCTCGAAAGCGCACACCTCGAAGGGGCTAACCTCGCCAGAGCGCATTTGGAGGGTGCGAATCTCGCCGGTGCGTCATTAAAAGGGAAACCTGCTCCCGCCGATTTCTTGAAACGTGTGCGACATTGGGACAAGGATGTTTTGACCCCTGCCAATTTGCAAGGTGCCTTCCTCAATACTGCAACTATCCTGGAAGATATCGTCTTTGGTGACGAGCAGTTTGGTTTCGTCTCGCTGGCCGATATACATTGGGGGGGCGCGAATCTCTCAGTTGTGCAGTGGGAAGCAGTGACTATGTTGGGGGACGAGCGTAGAGCACGCCAGACATCCTGGCTCTATAACTATAGTGGGGCAGTTCGTGCGTATCGCCAGCTCGCTACAGCGTTACAAGAGCAGGGGCTTAATGAGGAAGCGGCACCATTCGCCTATCGGGCGCAGGTACTCCAGCGGCGCGTGCTGTGGAGGCAAATGTTGCAACTGAGACGACAAGGCCGCAAGGGTATAGGACAACTGGCGCGGAAGATGATAGACTATCTCTTCTCATGGCTGCTTGATCTGTGCGCAGGCTATGGCTATAAGCCCTTGCGTGCTCTCTTCGCCTACCTGCTCGTCATCGCTGCATTCATGATACTTTATTATGTGCAGGGCATAGTCTATGGTACTCACCTCTCATGGGAACAACTGTTAACCGTGAGCATGACATCATTTCATGGACGCTCCTTCTTCACTGATCAGATCGAGCTAAGTACCCCACAGGCGTTCACCGCTGTTAGCGAGGGTTTTGTAGGCTTCATTATGGAGGTGAGTCTGATCGTGATATTTGCGCGAGGCTTCTTTAAAAAGTAATGCATGAAAAAGTAATGTATAAAAAGTAATTGCTAAGGAAACAATAGCATGCTGCATCCATATACTCCTCATCAACGCGAGCAAAGAGACTTTACACCCAGGCAGGCACTCTCTATAGCACAAATCATCGCACTGCACAGCACCGATGCGGAAACAGTCGCTCTCACCTGGATGATGCTAGAGCATGGAGTTTCACTTACCGTAGCTGGCCCAACCGAACCACGACCAGGGGCTGGCAAATCCACCGTTCTGAACGCACTGCTACAGTTTCTTCCCGCGAATGCGGCCCTGGCCTACATGTCTGGCAAGTATGAAACCTTTGACTTCACGCGTCTACCGGAGGTTGATCCCGCCACCACCTATGCAGTGTGCAACGAAATAAGCGATCATCAATCTACCTACATGTGGGGAGCGGCAGCGCGGCGTTATTTGACCTTGCCTGCCCAGGGCTACCACATCGTTACCAGTGTCCATGCCGATACTATCGATGATGTTCTGCACCTCTACCAACACGACCTGCGCTTGCGTAGCGAAGACCTGCGCCGCTTAGGACTCATCGTGAACGTTGGCTTAATTGGACACGGAAAATCCCCAGTGCGGCGTTGGCTTACAACCCATGTAGTGCGCACCCAACCCGATCCTCTGCATCCAGAAGCTCTTACCCCCTTATTGCTCTCGCGCTGGAACGCCGCTAATAACACCTTTGAACATGCGAGTCAGTCTGTACTTGACGAATTGGCAGAGTGGACAGGTCTCGCACCCCAGGATTTTAGTGCTACCCTCAAACGGCGCACCGACTGCCTACAAGAGCTAACAAGTGGACAGAGAGAACAGAGTGCTGACCTAAACGTGGTGCAAGCTGCGATCAACGAAATACGTCAGCACGAAAAATAGCGTCGCGAACATGTTAGAGGTCAGGCGCGGCCAGCCCATGCATGCCAAGTGTGAGAGAGATTTCGCCACCATGGTGCAGGTCATGTTCGATGACGTGCCAGGTGATCCATTGCCGTGAGTGCGTGCGTTTAACCCCCTGGTATTCCGCGTCTTTGTACGGGTCCTGGAATATCTGCTCCAGATCAGAGGGAGTCCAGCGTGTAAGCGCATTTTGCATCATCAACCAGGTGGCATCAAGCCCGGCCACAATTTCGGCAGCGGAGCGCGTTGGCTCCTCCTCGTTGTCCCACGCCGCGAGAGGTGCCAGCTCCGTACTCCCTTCGCCCATCCACCAGTGGAACCAGCCAACGCGGGCTGCGATAATATGCGTCGCAATCATCCCAATGGACATAATGTGTGGCGCGGCACGCAAGGCAAGCTGCTCAGGCGCAAGCGGCGCGATGGCTGTAACCAGGAGTTGTTGATAGACATCCCAACCTTTGTAGAAGGTCGCGAGCGGAATAGCATTCTCGGTCATTGATATTTCTCCTTTTATTTTCTATTTCTCTATCAGTCTACCATGAAAAGCGGTTACAAACGACCCTTATTCAAGAAAATAGCAAATGCGGACTTACCAAGGGTCACAACACTCTTGACGAGCCAGAGCAGATAAGCCATACTACGCTCACTATGACAACCTATGAGAAATCTGGGATGGTAGTAGATATAACAATAGATAGGGAAATCGTTGGATGCCTTTATTAAAAACACTCTATGTAAAAAAACACTCTATACAACTCTGTCTGCTACTGTGCCTGCTCGTATGTTCGTTACTTTCATGCGATGTACCTTCGGTCTCGATCAATGGTCCACCCAGCACATCCTCTCCCACTAACGTCGCGGGGGCGCAAGGTACCCCGCAAATGAACACATGGTTTGCGGGTACGCCAGGGGTCGAGGTACGTTATGAAGATTGGAAAAGCCCCGGTGATAACGAGGATATCGTCACTATTGTGCGTTTCGACTTACGTTATGTCAAATTAAGCGTTGCCTACCAGCCCTCTGACCCGCTATTGATGAGCGAGTGGATGCAAAAGGAACACGCGACCGCCATCATCAACGGTGGCTACTTCGACAATCAGGATAATGCCACTGCGCTGGTGGTCTCCGCTGGGCAAGCCTTTGGCTCATCGTATAATGGCTTTGGGGGCATGCTCTCGGTTGATACCCACGGCAATACCAGTCTGCGTTCGCTGCACGATCAACCCTATGATCCCAACAATGAGCAGTTGCAACAAGCCACCCAATCCTCACCAATGCTCATCCTTCATGGCAAAGCCACCCAATTCGATGCCAACGCGGCCAGTTCGCGTCGCAGCGTCGTCGCCATGGACAAACAGGGCCACCTCCTGTTTATCGCCAGTCCCAATATGGCCTTCTCGTTGGGTGAATTCGCCGACCTGCTCGCCGCATCCGACCTATCCATTGATCGCGCACTCAACCTCGACGGTGGTGCCTCAACCGGCCTCTATATGAAAGCCGGCAATCAGCAAGCCTCCATCGACTCAATCACTAAACTGCCGATTGTCATTGTCGTCAAACCTTCCTGAATCTCTTTCATCCCGCGCCGCACCTCTTCCTGGATTACCTGCACGGCCTCCGTGAGCGGCACAATACGGCTCTCCTTTTGGGAGCGCAGCTTGAGTTCCATGCCTCCGTTCTTGAGTGAGCGTTTGCTGACAACGGCCCGCAACGGCAGACCGATCAGGTCGGCGTCGTTGAACTTGACACCAGCCGTCTCAGTGCGGTCGTCATAGAGTACCTCAACACCTGCTGCCGTCAGGTCAGCATAGAGTTGCTCTACCACTTGTCGCGTCTCGCCTTTGTCCAGATCGAGACCAAGCAAGTTGACCTGGTACGGCGCGATGCTCAAGGGCCAGATGATACCCTTCTCGTCGTGGCTCTGCTCCACAATGGTCGCCATGATGCGTCCAATACCAATGCCATAGCAACCCATCAAAATCGGGTGCGCTACACCTTCCGCATCCAGGAACGTCGCCCCCATCGACTCGCTATAGCGCGTCCCCAGCTTGAAGATGTGACCAACCTCGCTGCCACGAATGGCATGCAGCGTTCCGCTACATACGATACATGTTGCGCCATCATAGGCGGAGGCGGTATCCTCCCACACATCCACGCGGAAATCGCGCGGATAGTTCACGTTTTTCAGGTGGTAATTGGCTTTATTGGCTCCCGCGACGAAGTTGTTGCCCAACTTCAATGAGATGTCCGCCACGATGAATACCTGGGTGTCCTTCTGCACCGGAGAGGTGTAGCCAGCCACAATACCCACCTTTGCCAGCTCCTCAGCCGTTGCCAGGTGCAGGTCTGCCGCGTTAATGCCATTGTGATAAAGCGTGTTCGTCAGCTTGACCTCGTTGATATCCAGATCGCCGCGCACAATTGCCATCACCAGCCTACCACTCGCGACATAGCAGACGGCTTTGATCGTCTTCGCCGCTGGAATGTGCAAGAAGGCTGCTAAATCGCTGATCGACGTGATGTTGGGCGTAGAGACCTCTTCCAACGCACCTTCCGGCTCTATTGCAAGCTCGGTACGCACAAATTCAGCCTTTTCGCGATTGGCCGCGTAATCACATGTATCGCACATCATAGCATCGTCTTCACCCGCTTCGGTAATGGCGAGGAACTCTTGCGACTCCTTGCCGCCAATAGCCCCGCTATCAGCACTGATGACGATAAAACGCATGCCACAGCGCGTAAAAATGTTGCGATACGCCTGCGCCATCTTGCGATAACTGACATCCATGCCCTCGTAATCGGCATCGAAGCTATACAAATCCTTCATGATGAATTCACGCACACGCAATAGACCGGCGCGGGGACGCGGCTCATCGCGCAATTTTGTCTGTATCTGGTAAATCAACTGCGGCAGATCGCGATAACTGCGCACGAAATCGGCAGCCAGCGTAGTCACCACCTCTTCATGCGTCGGGCCAAGCACCATATCGCGTCCCTTGCGATCTTTCAGCTTAAAGAGCACATCGCCCATCGCCTCCGAACGGCTCGGCCCACCATTGGCTGGCGAAATATCCCACAGGTCTTTCGGCTGAATGACCGGCATGGACACCTCCTGTCCACCCGCCCGATCCATCTCCTCGCGCACAATCTGCGAGATTTTCCGTATCACACGATTGCCGAGCGGCAACATACTATAGACCCCCGCCGTAAGCTGGCGAATAAAGCCCGCCCGTACCAATAACTCCTGATTGCCACCCTCCGAATCGCGGGGTACTTCACGCAATGTTTTCGTGAGTTGTTCTGAAACTCGCATAATTCCTCCAAATTTTTTATCTTATACCGTCAGCGCAAGCACATCGCTTACCTGACCACCATTAAACTCAACCATCCTTTTGCCAGCGAGAGCCGCGTATTCCTGGATCAGGCGCGGATCTTTGCCGACAGGCGCGTAAATCGCCAGGAGAATATCGGTCGTTGCCGTTGTCACCTTGGTACGCTCCGAATCGGAAACGGTACTTCCCATGATGCCGTGGTCATCGGCGATAATGACCTTATGTACAATCTGGAACACCTGTCGCCCAATGCCAGGATACTCTTCGCCAGGCTCCCCGACACGCACGACGATCTGTCCCGCAACATTGCGCAAATCGTAAATGCACATCGGTAACAAAAACTCCAACGAGCACAGGTTGTTCACATCCACCGCCGTATTGATCTGATAGAGACCCTGCCCCTTCAACACGCGTCGTAATAGAGCCTCCGACGAAGGGCGATAGCGCGTCGGGTCAAAACCAAACGACTTTTGCAGGCCACGCACTGCCGCTATCTGGGCATATCCCGCAAGCTCTTCCAGCGCAAATTCACGGCCCTGTTGCTGACACAGCGTCTCTACCTGCTGCCAGAGCCGCTCGTCGCGCTCTCGCACCATCACCCCTTGTATCGTCACCATCCCAAATGTGACACCAGGGATACGTGTTTTTAAGCTTTCATCCAGCTGTAATCGCATACCTCAATCCTCACATGACTATACATGACACTATGACACAAGCCCAAAAAGACCATAAAAAAACTCGCCCTCTACAAAGGACGAGATCGTTACCCGTGGTGCCACCTTCATTGAACTGCGCCTCACGGCACAATTCCGCTCACGCGGTTAAGCTCAGTATCGCTAACCGCTTCTTCTGATAACGGTGAAGTCTTCCGGTCAGTTTTTTATATCCTGACGCTCTCAGGTGGGTTCAACGTGGTAATCGTCTACCGGCTTGCACTCTCCCGGCTCGCTATCCGACTACACCATCGCTTACTGTTCCTGATCAATGCGCTGTCCATCTTTTATTGGTTGTACTCAGAATACACGAATGTTTGTGCATTGTCAAGCATGATTCGGTGTAGCGCATCAGGGATTTAACCCCCCATTGCATCAGGTAAATACCTGATAGCCTATTCAGGTAGATTACCGACAATATGATATGCATAGAGCAGACAGGGTTGTGTGCTCTATGCATATTGTAAACGAGAGAGAAGGATATGATGAAAAAGCTTGTAGCAGCTTTTATAGTTTTAAGTTTGATGACTGTACTGATAGCCGCCTGTGGTGGCTCAAGCACTGGAAGTGGGGGGAACAGTGGCAACGATGTTCATATGAACGATAGTAATTTTGTGCTGTCTACCGTCACTATCAGCAAGGGGAGTAGCCTCAACCTGATTGATGACACGAGTACAGTGCATATCATTCAGAATGGCACCTGGAATAATAACACTCCTTCACTTAAAAAGGAAAGTGGCGCACCCATCGTCAACCAAACCTTTACTGGTAACGATACGCACGCGATAGGCCCATTCAACACGGCTGGCACCTACGATATCTTCTGCACGGTTCACCCGGGGATGAACTTGACCGTGATTGTAAAATAATTTGCCTCAAACCAACTGTGGTTATAACAACCACGGTTGCATATGAGCCAAATCCTTTCGTTAGGTTTGGCCGAAACCGCAGAAAGTGACGCCCACAACGGAGCCGTGGCTCCGTTGTGGGCGTCACTTAAAATTGACGTTTATACCATTATTCGTGTGGACAGGTGTAATTTGACACCAGGGCAACGCCAATCTGTGCGAGCAGGCGGTCAATGCCCTGTTGTAGACGTGCGGGGTGCGGGCCGATCAGACGACCAACGGGCTGGCCATTGGCGAAGAGGACCAGGGTAGGCATGCCCTGGACGCCCACTTGCATGGGCGTCCGCAGGTTCTCGTCGGTATCCATGCGGGCAAAACGCAGCTTGCCGACGTAGCTCTGGCTCAGTTTCTCGAAGACGGGGGCCAATGCACGACAGGGTGGGCACCAGGAGGCCGTGAAATCGACGATCACTGGCAGCGACGCTTGCAGTACCTGCTCGGCAAAATCCTGGTCGGTGACGGTCAATACAGTATCATTTCCATTCATTGTTTGTATTTGTTCCTTTCTGTAGAACCGAACGGTTATTCCTCTGGCCGATACGCTTGTTATCGGCTACAATGGAAGTGTACTTGTTGAGGTTGACTTTAAGTCAAGCGTTTCTCAAGGATGGTTTTATGGAAGAACTGACGATCAGCGAAGTAGCAAAGCGAGCGGGCATTCGCGCCTCGGCCATTCGTTATTATGAGAGCATCCAGCTCCTGCCACCGCCGCGGCGCAGTGCTGGCCGACGGTGCTACAATCCCGATGTCTTGCGCCGAATCTCGTTTATTCAGGTGGCGCAGGCGGCAGGCCTGACGATTGCGGAAATTCAGACGCTCATCAACGAGCTAGATGATAACACGCCGCTCTCTGAACGCTGGCAGACGCTCGCGCACCAAAGGCTGGCCGAGGTGGATGCATTGATGCGCAAGGTACAGGGTATGAAGATGATTCTGGCGAAGGGCCTGAATTGTCGCTGCACCAATCTAGAGGAATGCATCGATTGCATCATTCGTGCGGAAGCCTGTAGTTAAGGTGCGACCGCATACCAGGTTGTCTGACAAGCCACAAACTTACAGCATATGAGAGCAATCAATAGACAAGCTGTACCTTGACGAAGGTAATCACCGCCTCATAGAATGGTAGTAACATGTTATTTATCGAGCGGCTTACACAAAGGGAAAATACCCCATGACCACCACAGAACATACTGATGATATCGCGACCATTGTACGTCCCCACGAAACGAAAATGGTCATTGATGGACAACTCGTCGATGCCAGCAATGGTGAAACCTTCCCCGTCTATGACCCCGCCACCAATAAGGTATTGGCACATGTGCCGAAAGGGACGACCGAGGACGTGGATCGGGCGGTAGCCAGCGCACAAAAAACATATGAGAGCGAAGAGTGGCAGAAGATGAGCGCGAACAAGCGGGGAAGATTGTTGCACGGGTTGGCTGCTTTGGTACGGCGGGATCATGAACGATTAGCGACGATTGAGATGCTGCAAACAGGGAAGACGTGGTCACAGGCTTTTGGAGATGTGGACGACTGCGCGGAGACGCTGGAATTTTTTGCGGGGTTCACTACCAAGATATACGGGCAGAGCAGCGCGGCCTTTAATCAGCATCTGGGCTATACGTTGCGCGAGTCTGTTGGCCCGTGCGCCTTGATTGTACCGTGGAACTATCCGATTGGTATAGCGGCATGGAAGATTGCGCCCGCGCTGGCAGCAGGCAATACCGCCATCATCAAACCGGCTTCGTGGACACCGTTGACGGCTATCGAGTTGGGCAAGCTCGCCCTGGAAGCTGGTTTTCCAGCAGGTGTCCTCAACGTCGTCACTGGCCCTGGCGCACAGATTGGCCTTCATCTCGCCAAACATCCCCTCATTCAACGGGTCTCCTTCACTGGCGAAACTACCACTGGCCGCATCTTGATGGAAGCCGGTGCCTACAACATGCAACGTCTCTCTTTAGAACTGGGCGGCAAAGCACCCAATATCGTCATGAATGCCGCCAATTTGGATGAGGCGGTCGAAGGCTGCGTGGGTGCCATCTTCCGCAATCAGGGTGAAAACTGCTGCGCCGGAGCCAGGCTCTTTGTGCAAGAAGGCATCTATGACGAATTTATGCAACGCTATCTGGAACGCACGAAGCAGATCAAAGTGGGGCCGGGCAGCGATCACAGCAACGAAATGGGGCCGATCATCTCCAAAGGACACCTGGAAAAAGTGCTCGGCTACGTCAAAAAAGGCATAGCCGAAGGTGCCACCTTGCTCTACGGCGGCGAAGCTCCCCAGGAGCTACAGGCCAACGGCGGCAACTGGATGCTGCCCACCATCCTGATCAATGTGCAAAATAGCATGTGCGTTGCCCAGGAAGAAATCTTTGGGCCAGTCGTCACCGTCCAGAAATTCGCGACCGAGGCAGAAGCTCTACAGCTTGCCAATGATACCATCTACGGCCTGGCTTCCGCCATCTGGAGCAACGATACCCAGCAAGCCTTGCGCATGAGCAAGAAAATCAAAGCTGGTATTGTCTGGGTCAACACCTTCAATAAAGTCTACTGCGAAATGCCCTTTGGCGGGTACAAACAAAGCGGCATCGGGCGTACCCTCGGCCCCCGTGCCATCGAGTTTTTCACCGAAGAGAAAACCGTCATCTTCAAAGCCGCCGATCAGGTGTGAACTGCCTGCATAGCATGAGGTGGGTTTCAGGGGTGCTGTCCAAATTCTCCTTTCACCCACCTCATGCTCTTCCCTCTTCCCTCTGGGGCGGCTCTCT
>JBPCJY010000207.1:0-13268 GCA_051004815.1 Ktedonobacteraceae bacterium | reverse complement strand
CTTGTAAGTTGTAGCAAGGACAATGAAAACACCGCTTTTTCATTGTCCTTGCTACAACTTACAAGTATGCTTTTGCTGTTAATTACTGTTGCAGCGTCACTTTGCTGCCGGAGAAGAGTTCGATCATCGCTTTGTTGAAAGCTGGCAAGTCTTTAGGGCTGCGGCTACTCACCCAGTTCCCATCATGCACTACTTCCTGATCGACCCAGCTGGCACCTGCGTTGCGAAGATCATCCTGGATGGTATAGTAGCTTGTCATCTTCTTACCCTTGACCAGGCCGGATGAAACCAGCAGCCATGGGGCGTGGCAAATGACGGCGATAGGCTTCTTGCTACTCTCTATCTGGCGTACAAAATCCTGCGCCTTCGGCTCCATACGCAGAGCATCCGCGTTAACAGCACCGCCCGGCAGCAGGATAGCGTCGAAATCACCAGGGTTGGCCTGATCTAGCGTCATATCAACCGGGAAGGTATCGGCCTTCACATCATGGTTCATGCCTTGCACCTGTCCAGACTTGGGAGAAATTATCTTCGTGGTTGCTCCTGCCTGTTCCAGTGCCTTTTTAGGCTCCGCCAGTTCTGCCTGTTCAAAATCATCGGTGACCAAAATAGCCACGCGCATACCATTTAATGTATTTCCTTGCATAGTTCACCTTTCTTGTTTGCGCCAAGGCACAAGAGGAGGTAAAGATTTAACGGCATCCTGAAACCATCCCTTGTGGCCTTGCACTTGAAAGCTCAAGCCAGCATATGTATTCACGCAGGGTTATGCTATAGCTCTACCATTTATACGATTTATGGCTGAGTAATCTATTTTCTAGCACATAGAGTACACGAATTACCAACATGATTGGATGCACTATGTTTCATTGAGGACAAAGAGGGTAAACAAGAGGAGGTTAAGAATTGCCCAGGCCCACAGGCACAGGTCTCTGCTCTTTCTGGCTTCCAGTACCCAGCGTCCAGGCTAACAGGGATATCATCACTACCACAATGCCCAGCAGCGTGAGCGCGTAGAATCCCATCAGGCCAATGAAGGCCAGGAGCAGTCCGGCAGCAGTAATGAGCGGAAAGATGCTTGGAGCAGCAGAGGAGGTTCGCAAGGCAAGAAGATACTCTTGCAGTTGGGCTGCTTCCTGTGTAGTTTGTACGGCTTCAGCGGCTTGTACGGACTGTACAGTCTGTACTGCTTGTGAGACAAGCAATTGTTCGATAGTAGCGTGCAAAGCGCGTGCATCGAAAGGTTTCGCCAGGTATGTTATCTGTCTCTGATCAACATTTTGTGCAGAGGTTTCGCTAAGCGCAGATGCGGGGCAATCCCAAGCCAAAACGATTATTGGCAGATGGGAGAACAGGGGATGCGTCTGGATAGTGGGAAGAAGCGACCAATTGCTTTGCACTCTATCGTCTACATCCACCACCAACAAGCCTGGTTGCTCTATCTCGGCCAAAGGCAAGCTGGTAGGAGAATACGCCTCGACAACGCTCATGCCGCGATACTGTAAACCAAGTACAATAAGCCGTCGCAACGACGCGTCAGCTTCGATCAGGAGAACAGTTGGTTTTATACCCTGTGACATGCAGAAAGCCCCCCCCGGCACGATACATACAGCGTTTCCTACAGCATACGATTTCCTGCCCAAAGCATAGCTACCCGACGTTACGAATACATTACGAGAAGGGGTGCAGACCTTACAAAACCCTGAACAAATGATTCACATTTTTGCCAGTTTGTAGCCCACATCCGGTACAGTCACTATATAGCGGGGATGCCGTGGATCGGCCTCTATCTTACGCCGTAAACGGCTGATATAGACCCAGATAAAATCCACTTCGCGGTTATATTCTGGTCCCCATACCCTTTCCAGCAGAACTTCGTGCGTCAATACCAACCCTACATTATGTGCCAGGGTGCTGAGCAGTTTATATTCGGTGCGACTCAACTGCACTGGTTGCCCCTGTAGCATTACCTGATGTTGGGCATAATCAATCGTCAATTCGCCGGTGGTAAAGATTGTCTGGTTCGCCTGCAATGCGGTTGAGGTCGCTTTGCGACGCAGTGTTGCCCGTACTCGTGCCAATAATTCTTTCATGCCAAAGGGTTTTATGACCAGATCATCGGCTCCCAGATCAAAGAGGCGCACGCGCTCATCTTCATCGCATTCGTCGCAGAGCATAATCACCGGAATGGGCGAAAACTCACGTAACCGTTGCAGCAGTTCCAGTCCACCAATATCAGCAAGGCGTGTCGAAAGCATAATCGCATCTGGTTCTTCCAGGTCGAGCTGGCGCAAAAATTGTACGCCCTGGCTGACCGTTTGCACGCGATACTGATGCTCCTCTAAATTAGCCCGCAAGTAACGGGTCAAGCGTGGATCGGCCTCCGCCAGCAGTATATACGAACGCTGACTCTGTTTGAGCGAGCCAGTAATGCGCGTAGCGGGCAATGTTAGCGGCCCCGTAGCCACGCCGCCTGGAGATACCGGCGTCTGGGGTTGGGCTACCGATGAAAGAGGTGAAGCCAACGGCAACGTACAATAAAATGTCGCTCCCAGCCCGATGCCAGGGGAATCCACCCAGATTCTTCCACCATGCGCCTCAAATGTGGTACGTGCCATAGACAGGCCAAGGCCACTCCCACTATATTGTCCAGCGGATTGCTGTACACGGTAAAAGCGGTCGAAAATATGATCCAGATGCTCAACAGCGATACCCACGCCCTTATCAGTCACGCTCAGGCGCACTTCAAGGTCGTTGCGCTCCAATTGTATGGTAATAGTTCCTCCGGCAGGCGAGTAGTTGACGGCATTATCAAGCAATGAATGCAAGGCTTGCTCTACACGCAATGGGTCGCAGGTCACGACTGGCACAACGTCTGGCATCCGTAGTTCAAATGAGTGCCGAGGTGCATCCCTTTTGCACCGCTCGACCAGATGGCCTAGCAGCTCTGAAAGAGAAACCGGCACTAAGCGCAAGGTCTGTACACCTGAATCGAGCCGCCACATATCCAAGAGCGTATTAAGAACATCATATAAACGATCGGCATGCGTATCGATCATTTGCAACATCTCACGCTGCATCGCTGGATCCCAGCGCGTAGAATTTCCTAGCAATGTCGTAGCACAGCCCTTGATAACCGCCAGGGGCGTCTTGAGTTCATGTGCGGCTAGTGCGAGCGTCTCACTGCGGGTTTCCACCGCGTCATGCTCCAATGAAATATCATCCAGCAATACGCCACGCCCTAAAAGATGTCCCAGGTTATCCCACAAAGGGAAAAAGCGTACGCGCAGCCAGCGCACTGCGGCATCCGCCAATGCCATGTCCAGCGAAGATTCGAGTTCAGGAGTAAACCAGGCGCGATCCAACTCGGCTTGCAGTTGAACTGGTTCGGCGGCAAGCGAGAGAAGTTGCTGGTGCATATCAAAAATCGGTTGCTCGATCAACGCTCGACTCGTAATACCCAGCAAGCGTACGGCACTAGCATTAAAATATGTTACACGCTCGTGTGAATTTAACAGGAGAAAGCCACTACTCATATTGGCAGCGACCCCCGCCAGAATACTATATTCCTGCAAGAGGCCCGCTGACACTGTCTCAGAATCCTTTAATACATCAGGGGAGGAAGGTAACGCACTCTCCACGGCCCACCAGCCGCTCCTATTTGCCTTATTGTTGGCAGCGAATTCCATACGAAAACAACCTTTCACGGTCTGCGCGAGCTTGAGAAACTCAGGCTCTTATATATTCTAGCAAACAGGTCAAGGTTCAGGCTAGCGGGCTATGTACGCGATCATGACGATCAAGGCCAGGTGAATGAGCATAGCAATCACAAAGCCCCAGGCGATAAAGAGTATCCATCGCCGATCGCTGGCAGAGGTATGGCCTGGGGAATACGAGTGTGGCCACCGCTCCGCGGCAACTATACCGATGGCAATACGCAAACGCAAGAGGGAACGGACAGGGGAGCGGCGCATTTCTACAATGAGTGCCGCATAACAATCCTGGCACAAAACCCACGAGGTACGTGGCTCCGGCACGCCCTCTGGCTCTATCAAAGAAACAGAGTCAAACCAGACGCGACTGGCACAAATGGAACAGCGTTCATTCGTTCGTTTTCTTGTCCGACGAGTACTTTCTCGACCACCTTCAACGGCAGAGCCGTTGCGCATTGCGTCTCTCATTGTGGTCATCCTTTCCGTTTCCTTGTGCCAACCTACAGTATCACAACTACGAACGAACGCATTGCAAAATATACATATATTTTACCACATTTTTTGTGATAACTTTGTGATAGAAGATGTAGCGGCGGACAATTTCGGGTAGAGGAGGAAAGAAAGTAAAGAATGCTTGCCTGAATACACGGAGTTGTTGCCAGTGACGGCACGCCACTGGCAACAATTCTGGCTTGATATCACCCACGAATAAGGGGGAGAAGGTAAACGGTACTGAACACCACGACCCAGACGACATCAACGAAGTGCCAGTACATTTCGGCTGCTTGTACGCCAAAGTGATTCTTGGCTGTGAAGTCGCCGCGCAACGAACGGATCAACATAATCAGCAGGAAAATGACGCCAATCGTGACGTGCAAGCCATGAAAACCCGTGAGCGTAAAGAACGCAGAGCCAAAAGCTTGCGTTTGTGGCGTAAAACTCTCCCCAAAGAGACTACCATACTCGTATATCTGGCCACCAAGGAAAATGGCCCCAAGGATAATAGTTCCCGTCAGCCCGATCACGAGATTACGTCGATTGCCTTTGGCAATACCGGCACCAGCGAAACGCACCGGAATACTGCTAAGGAGCAGAATAATGGTATTGACCAACGGATAGCGCCAATCCAGGTGATCTCCATTCGGCAGTCTCCACGACCCACCCCGAATCTCAAGATAGAGATATGAAGCGATCAAGTTGGCAAAGATCAGTGCTTCCGAGGCAATGAAGAAGATCATTCCCCACCAGTTGATGTCGCGCCCGGCCACTTGATGCTCTGTAACGGCGGTTATTACCTGACCGGCCTGGCCCTGATTGCTCATGCGCATATGAACATTCTTCCTATCACTAGGGCGTATCTCGTTTACTCTCCTGCACAATGCTGGAGATGTGTACGAGATACGCCTCAATCATCGTCGTTCAAGCCCCCAACCGATAACGGCGGCAGAGGCAAGGACTATCCCGATACCCAGCACGATCGGATGGGTAATAACGCCTATAAGGGCGATGAGCAGTGCAAAAGCCAGGGCAATCGGCCAATAACTCGAATATGAGTGAAAGGTTTGCTCTTGCATCGCTTTTACCGCTTTAGAGGGTCGCTCTTTGCGCGGTTTCATCGGCTCCGCCTGGCCAAAATTTTGCTCCTCAGGCACAGCCCACCTCGTTTCCGAACGTTCCTGGTTTCAGTTTAGTCATTTGGTACGGTCTTTCTAGTGCGTTCCCATCTTCCAGTCGGCGATATCAGGATTCTTCTTGTCATAGAATGGGCGACGGCTACGCACGGTTGGGATCGTAGCGAAGTTATAATGCGCGGGCGGCGAAGTTGTATCCCATTCCAGGGTAAAGGCGTCCCACGGATCGTTGCCAGCTGCTGGCCCACTGCGCAAGGTGTAGAGCAGGTTCCAGAAAAAGATCATAATCGCGATACCCAGGATAAAGGCTCCAAACGTTTGGAGCAAGTTCAATTCATTCCAGCCCAGATTAGCCGGGTAGGTGTAGATACGGCGTGGCATACCAAGCAATCCCAGGATATGCATGGAGAAAAAGGTCATATTCACGCCAATCAACATGAGCCAGAATTGTACTTGACCTAAACGCTCATTGAGCAATTTCCCGCTCATCTTGGGGAACCAGTAGTAGAAGCCTGCAAAGATACCGAAGACAGTACCGCCAAAGAGCACATAGTGCAGGTGCGAAACAATAAAGTAGGTATCCGTCACCTGATAATCGAATGGCACAACGGCTAGAGCTACGCCATCCAGACCACCGATCAAGAACATGGCAATGAAGCCAAGGGCAAAGAGCATCGCCACCGTAAATTTGAGCTTACCAAAGGTAATTGTGGCAATCCAGTTGAAAATCTTCACGGCGGTTGGAATCGCGATTAGCGTGGTGCTGGTGGCAAAGAAGGCCTGTGCGATAGGCGGCAAACCGACGGCAAACATATGGTGCGCCCACACGGTGAAGCTCAAGAAGCCAATAGCGACACCAGACCAGGCGACAAAGGTATAACCGAAAATCGGCTTACGTGAAAAGACCGGCAACACATCTGAAATCATACCAAAGACAGGCAAGATCAAGATGTACACTTCCGGGTGGCCAAATGACCAGAACAGGTGCTGCCAGAGTAGCGGATCGCCACCGGAAGCGGCCTGGTAGAAGTGTGTTCCCAGGTGACGGTCTAATAGTTCCAGGAAACTCGCCGCCGTCAAACTTGGCAGGGCGAAGAGCAACATGAAGGCTGTGATCAGCGTCATCCAGGTGAACAATGGCATACGGTTAATCGTCATACCTGGCGCACGCAACTTCAAAATGGTGACGACGAAGTTGAGCGAGCCGGCAATCGACGAGATACCAAGCAGCAGAATACCGAGCAACCAGAAATCTTCATTCATGCCCGGCGTACACATAACTGCGTTACCACAGGCGGTAGTCAACTCATTTAATGGTGCATAGTTGAACCAACCGCCATTGGGTGCGGCACCAAAGATAAAACTCGACCCTAAGAAGAGTCCGGCGAAGAGGACAATCCAGTAGCCAAACGCGTTCAGGCGTGGGAAGGCCATATCGCGTGCCCCGATCATCAGTGGCACAATGTAGTTACCAAAGCCGGTGAGCGTAGGCATCACAAACAAGAAGATCATCGTCACGCCGTGCATGGTGAAGACCTGGTTGTAAATCTCAGGAGTCAGCACCTTCCCGTTTGGTATCGCCAATTGGGTACGAATCATCAGAGCCTCTACTCCTCCCGATAGGAAGAAGAAAAAGCCAGTAATCATGTACATAATACCGATCTTCTTATGATCGGTGGTCATCAACCATTCGCCAATGTAGGTTTCATCAAGACGCTTGCGGCGAACTACGCCCGGTGTCTCGACGATTGTGCGGGTTGCCATGGGCATTCCTCCAAATATCCAGTCCTGTCTAACCATCCAATTGCCTGTTAGCCTATCAGGCTAACAAACTACCAGCTACAACAGGGTCAACAAGCTACTTCAGACTCTCCAGGTAAGCTACCAGTTCATTGATCTGCGCGGGTGTAACACTTATCGCCATATCGTTGCCAGGCTTATACTTCTGTGTATCCGACAACCATTGATAAATGCCACAATTGGCGGGGTCCTTCACCTGGCCATTGACGATATCACACGAGGTATCACCCGGTCGTCCCCATTCCAGTACACCACCGGCAATCAAGTGACGGCTCCCAAAGTGGGTCAGGTCTGGCCCAACCAACGCTGATGCCTTTGGATCAGTATAGCTTGTCAGGTTCACACCTACGATACCGTGACAGGCAGTACAACCGCCAGCACCTTTGAAAATCTTCTGGCCTTCCTGAGCAAGCGCATCGGTGGATGAGAGTGCCGCTTGTTGCTGCCCACTGGCCCAGACGTTAAATTCAGCCTGCGTCAAAACCACCACGCTGAAGTTCATATGGGCATGTTGTGTGCCACAATATTCAGCACACTCACCACGGAACTCGCCGAGCTGGTCGGCCCGAAAGAGCTTGGTGTTGTCGTGTCCAGGAATCACATCTGTTTTACCAGTAATTTGCGGTACCCAGAAGCTGTGGATGACGTTGTTGGAAACCAGATCGGTCTGGATCACCGTCCCCAGCGGAATGTAGAGGGTATCAGCGGTCGTAATATTATGCAGACTGGGGTAGTCAAACTCCCACCACCATTGGTGCCCAACAGCTTTTACCTCCAAGCGACCATTACCGGTGATGTTTTGCAGACCAAACATTGTGTAAATGGTACCCGCCAGGACCGCGAACAAGAAGAGAGAGGGTAAAACTGTCCAAATAATTTCAACGGTGTTGTTTCCTTGAATCTGCTTTGGCTCCGGCGTATTAGGCCGCTCACGAAAGCGGACTATAGAGAAGATTAACCACCCTTCAACGGCTACAAATACTATCGTAGCGACAATCAGGGTAAACCAGAATAAGTTTGCTTCCTGGCCGGCAACTGGCCCCGTTGCGTTCAATATCGAGGGGGAATTGTCGCCGCAAGCGGCAAAGAGGAGCGAGGATAAAAACACGACTGGGATTATCATTGCCCAGCGTTTCATCCCGCGAAATAAAGGCATCCTCACTTCTGTTCTCCTAAAAAGCATGTTTTACGATGGCATGGAAAGACATTTAGCTCACGTAGTTTGACGTACTATGAGACACCCTTGCCATTATATGCGATTACTATAGCGATTCTTCCTGAAAGGTGGCTTGCAGGTCGTTGTCTTCACCTTACAACGACCTGAATACACAGATGGATTCATAAAATAGTGGCCTCACTTTGTGCGGCATCTAGCTCCGCCTCTTCCTGCATTTGCCTGGCCTCCTGCTTCTGCATCCAATGAATAAAGATGATACTCACGACCACAATGTAGGCAATGTTTACCGGTACCCACATGATGAGTCCACCCAACTGTTGGTCGGTGGCGGGCGAAAGGCCCCAGATACGTGGAGCAGCCAGGTATGGAGCGTAGAGGGGCGGAGCAAAAGTGAGGCCGGCACCCAACGCAACCATCGGCATCCCACTCAGGAAAAGATAGAGTATGCGCCCGCCCGGCGAGAGACGCGGCAAACCTTCCTCCAATGGACTGAAAATAGGCCACCAGTTTAAGACGCCAAAAACGATGAAGGTGAGGTGTTCCAGGATGTGTATGGACTGATTCTCTAAGGTCGCATTATAGAGTGGAGGTGCGTGCCAGAGCCAGAAATCAGCATTAAAAAGGAAAAACGCGATGGCTGGGTAAGTGAAAAATTTGGCAATGAGAAATATAGCGCGATTGCGCAGCAGCGGTTTTACCATCCATGCAGGCGTCCCAATCAGCAACAATGGTGGCCCCACCATAGTCAGGCAGAGATGCTGTAACATGTGGGCACTGAAGAGGTAGCTGTCGCCCAACTCATCCAGGGGCGAGACCAGGGACAGGAACATAATGAATATCCCTAGCAAGAAAGCCACGGTCTGGCCAGTTTTAACCTGCTCTTCTGGATAATAGCGTTTCCGCAACGAGTTGAGCGCATAGAGGTACAAGGCTACAATGAGTGCCGTACCAACCACAATAGATGGCTCCCAATCCCATTGTGTGAGCCAGAAAGAGAGTCCTATGTCTGCCATAAGTGCTGGCGACCTTTCATCAGTAATGCCACATTTTCCTGTTTCCCTATTAAGAGCTTACACTATGCAATCAAGGGGGAACAGTGTTGGGAGGTCTATATGCGTTCGATGATGGTGGCGATGCCCTGGCCTACGCCGATGCACATGGTAGCGAGGCCGTAGCGACCGCCGCGCCGTTCCAATTCGTGGAGAAGGGTGACGACGAGGCGTGCGCCACTACAACCAAGGGGATGGCCGAGGGCGATGGCTCCTCCGTTGACGTTGAGTTTGTCCTCGTCAATCTCTAATTCGCGCATACATTGTAGCGATTGCGAGGCAAAGGCTTCGTTGAGCTCGACCAGGTCAATATCTTTGATGCTGAGTCTGGCGCGTTGCAGGACTTTGCGCGTTGCAGGGATAGGCCCCAGGCCCATGTAGGCGGGATCGACACCGGCGACGGCGGAGGCGACGATACGCGCACGAGCGGGCCGACCGAGCTGTCGAGCGCGGCTCTGTGCCATCAAGACTAAGGCGGCGGCTCCATCATTGATGCCAGCAGCGTTGCCAGCCGTAACGGTGCCATCTTTGCGGAAGACGGGCTTTAACGCGGCCAATTTTTGGAGCGTTGTATCGGCACGAGGATGTTCGTCCAGCGCGACGATGGTTGGCTCGCCCTTCTTCTGTGGAATAGTGACGGGGATGATTTCGGATGCGAAGCGACCCGCTTGTTGGGCGGCAACCGCTCGTTGCTGGCTACGCAAGGCGAAGGCATCCTGGTCGGCACGACTGATGTGGTACTTCTCAGCGACGTTCTCGGCGGTCTCGCCCATGCTGTATGGATGGTGCATCGCGGAGAGCTTGGGGTTGATGAAACGCCAGCCAAGGGTGGTGTCTTCCAGCTTCATGTTGCGGCCAAAGGCGGTCTCCGCCTTGCCTATGACGAAGGGGGCGCGGGTCATGCTCTCGGTGCCACCGGCGACAAAGGTATCGCCCATACCCGTTTGAATGGCCTGGGCCGCGCTATTGATGGCCTGTAAGCCTGAGCCGCAGAGACGATTGACGGTCTGGCCAGCGACATGTTGCGGTAGACCCGCGAGGAGTAAGGCCATACGCGCCACGTTGCGGTTATCCTCGCCAGCCTGATTGGCACACCCTAAAATGACATCTTCAATGCTATCGGCGTCGATGTTCGCACGTCGTACCGCTTCGGCGATTACCAGTGCGGCGAGATCATCGGGCCGGACATCTTTGAGGCTTCCGCCATAGCGTCCAACGGGGGTACGCACGGCTGAGAGGATGACGGCTTCTTCCATGGTTTTTTTCCTGGCCCTTTCTGGTTATTTATTGGGTTACCAGGGCGACCGCAAGGGTCGCCCCTACTATACACGCAGAGCGTGCATTAGAAGTTGGGTTTTCGTTTCTCGATGAAGGCTTGCATGCCTTCCTGGGCGTCGGGTAGTTGGGAGGTGGAGGCCATGACCTCTTGTGCATAGTTGTAGGCTTGCGGTTGAGGGAGATCGATCTGGGCGTAGTAGGCGTGTTTGCCGATGCCTTTGGAGATCAGGCTGCCGCGTGTCGCAGCTTCTAGCAGCCGCTGCGCTTCCTCCTCAAGTCGTTCAGGGGAGACGACGCGGTTGACGAGGCCCCAGTCTGCCGCGGTTTGTGCGTCGATCGAGTCACCTGTCAGTAGCATTTCCAATGCTCGCTTGCGCCCGATGGCACGGCTGACGGCCACCATGGGGGTGGTACAAAACCAGCCGCCCTTACCGCCGGGCGTGGCAAAAGCTGCCACGGTGGAGGCAACGGCCAGGTCGCAGGTCGCGACTAGTTGACAGCCTGCGGCAGTAGCAAGCCCCTGGACACGGGCGAGTACGGGTTGTGGAATCTCCTGAATCGTATCCATCAAGGTGGTGCAGACGTGTAGCACCTTGCGCATGGATACGAGGTCTTGACCGACCATATCAGCGAAGTCGTGGCCGGCAGAAAAGACCGGGCCGTTGGCGGCTAAGATCACTCCCCGAACGCCGCTTTCGCCAACGTTGCGGAAAGCATCGGTCAACTCAAGCATGTGTTTGAGCGATAGGGCATTGCGACGCCGCGGATAGTTCATGATGATGGTGGCGAAATCGTCACAGTATGCCAATTCAATAAGTTCGTATGACATGTTTTTTTTCTCCTTTATTTTCCTTTGAAATCCGCTGCACGTTTCTCGATGAAAGCTTGCATTCCTTCGCGCATATCCTCGGTGGAGAAGAGCAGGAAGAAGTTCTTGCGCTCGATGGCAAGGCCCTGATCGAGGGTTGTCTCGGAGGCGGCCAAGACGGCATCTTTCGCCAGGCGGACGGCAATAGGTGCCATGGTAGCGACAACTTTTGCCAGCTTGATAGCTTCGTTGAGGTGTTCGCCTTTTGGCACGATGCGGTTGACCAGTCCGTGGGCTGCCATCTCCTGGGCGGTGAAGTTCTCACCTGTCAAGACCATCTCCATGGTGCGGTACTTGCCGAAAGTACGAGCCAGGCGCTGCGTACCGCCTGCGCCGGGGATGACGCCGAGCTTAATTTCGGGCTGCCCGAACTGGGCGTTTTCAGAGGCGACAATCATGTCACAGTTCATGGCAAGCTCGCAGCCACCGCCCAAGGCGAAGCCTCCTACGGCGGCAATCAACGGTTTTTTGATGCCGCGTATGCGATTCCATGACTCGAAGCCACCGAGCATCATATCAATGGGGGACTTATCAGACATTTCTTTGATATCGGCTCCAGCGGCGAAGGCGCGATCACCCGCGCCGGTGATGACGATACAGCGGATGGCCTCGTCGCGATCAAACTCCTCAAGGACGTCGGCGAGTTCCTGCACCAGGTGAATGTTGAGGGCGTTGAGCTGCTTGGGACGGTTGAGGGTGGCGATGCCGACGCGCTCGTCGCGGTCGGTCAGAATGTATTGGTAGTCGGACATACTTCTCCTCGTAAATAAATGGTTTACGCTTGTAGATAGGTGGTCTGTATTCCCAAAATGGTCTTTTGTAGTATACCACTCGGAGGAGAGGATTGACTTGTGGCTCTACACTTGTTACGATAGCGGTAGAAGTGAACGGGTATTCTAAAGAAATTATTTATGGGAGGCAGACATGGAGGGGACAGGCGTACCAGGCGTACAGAGACGGCGGTTGACAAGCGGTGCCTTTTTCGCGGGAGCGGGTGGGCTTGCGACTGGTTTCTATCATGCTGGATTTGCTCCCATCTTCTTTAATGAGGTTGATCGCAAAGCTGCCCAAACCTTTCGTTACAACTTTCCCTCATCCACTGCTTTTGTTTGCCCTATTCAAGAATTGACGGCCCAGCATATTCGTGATGCTTCTGCTTGCAATGCGGAAGAGCTGGATGTAATGATTGGTGGACCACCATGCCAAGGATTTAGTATTAACGCGCCTGTACGAAGCGACAGTGACCCGCGAAATAGTTTGTTCCGTCACTATGCTCGTATTGTGTTAGAGGGATTGCGTCCCAAATTCATTGTCATGGAAAATGTACCTGGTTTACTATCGCTAGACGAAGGCAAAACGTTACGTGCTGTGATTGCTGCATTTGCCCAGGCGGGATATCGCGTAACATTTCATATTTTAAATTCGGCACATTATGGCGTTCCTGAAGAGCGTTGGCGACTCTTTTTTATTGGAACACGTTTACCAGAGGTTGATTTATCATTTCCAGTCCCTACGCACTACAGCTTTCAACGTCCCAACTTTACCGGAGGACGAAGTCATACCTTTACCTATGCGATTAGAAACTCTTTACAACCTTTCCTCGCTGATGATTTTCTGCTCCCACCTGTTAGCATAGGTGCCGTAAGCCCCCTGGCGCAGAGACATGGGGATATAAGGCACACTGTTGTTTTTAGGTAACACTTGCAATCTATCTAAAGATGTGCTATACTGTACAGTATGAGAAAGACGTTT
>JBPCJY010000206.1:0-18116 GCA_051004815.1 Ktedonobacteraceae bacterium | reverse complement strand
GCATTCTTCGGTGGATAGTATAGCACAAGAGGTGGGGACAATCCATCGCACTCAACCCCTACCTCGCCCCCAACAGGGTACCCCGCGCGGGGTACCCTGCTGGGGACGAGGACTCCTACGAATGCATGGCTGTGAACAATCGTTCAGAGGTAATGGGAAGTTGCGCCACACGCGCACCAACGGCGTCATAAACGGCATTGGCGATAGCGGCACCAACGGGTACCACGGGCGGTTCGCCTACACCTTTCGCGCCAAAGGGACCAAGTGTGGAGGGAATTTCTACCAGGATGGAGGTAATATTGGGTACATCTTCGGTGTGCGGAAGAGCGTAATCCATCAGTGAAGAGGTCAGAGCTTGCCCACTATCGTCGTAGACAAGGCCCTCGAAGAGTGCCCAGCCCAGGCCCTGTGTTACACCGCCATAGATTTGCCCTTCGACCTCGGCTGGATTGATGGCAAAACCAACATCCTGTGCCGCAACATAGTCGAGTACGCGTACTTCGCCTGTCTCAGGATCGACTGCTACCTTAGCCACATGCGCGGTATACATAGGTGAGCTTGTCCTGTTGGCGGCACGCCCGCGTCCATAGACCGGTTCGTATTTGCCCGCGAACTGCATAGAGGACTGTGCAATCTCTTTCAGTGTGACGCTCTTGGTCGGTGTGCCGCGCACAACAACTTTATCGCCTTCAATTTCCAGGTCTGCCACCGATGCCTCCAACATCTCGGCGGCGATGGAGAGAATCTGGTTGCGAGCATCCCTTGCTGCCGCCAATACTGCTGGCCCCATCGAATAGGTTGTTTTGCTGCCACCAGTGCCACCACTGTAGGGCATGGTGTCAGTGTTGTCATGAACGACGTTGACCGTCTCTGAAGTCATGCCCAACCCTTCGGCAGCGATAAGCGAGAGCGAAGTATCAGAGCCAGTGAGATCGACTGTACCCACGACGACAGTGATGGTGCCATCCTTTTCCAGGCGACAGGCGGCAGCAGCAGGCTCAGTTCCACCGGGCCAACCGCCAGCCGAGAGGCCAACGCCAATTTTCCAGCCTTTCAGCTCCTCTGGAGCGGTCTTCTGCTCTGCCCGTTTCGCCCACAGGGGGTGTGCCTGTACTTTCTCCAGGCATTCGATAAGCCCAATGCGTGGCCATTGGCGATGATCCAGCGTGGGATCACCCTCTCTCAAGGCGTTCTTCAAGCGGAATGCCACCGGGTCTATAGCCAGTTGCTGGCACAGCTCATCGACCGCTGACTCTAGTGCGAAGCAGGCTTGCGGCGCACCGGGAGCACGATAGGCCCCAACGCTTACTTTGTTGGTCAGCACTTCGTAGCAACGGAAATCAGTATGGGGGCAGCGATACGTGCTGCCAAGCATGAGTCCGCCCAGAATGACTGCTGAACCAGGGTATGCTCCAGTATCAAAGATAACCTTTGCTTCCATTGCAACCAGCGTGCCATCACGTTTCGCCCCTAGTTTGAGCTTGATGGATGTACGCGGTGCGGGATTGCCGGCCAGCAAATCTTCAGCGCGTGTATAGACAAGACGCACTGGCTGGCCTATTTTATAGGCGGCGGCGGCAGCGAGCGGCTCAATTAAACCGAACTTTCCGCCAAATGCGCCACCAATTGGCACGGACTCCACATGAACCTGGCGTTCTGGCAGTTCCAGAGCTTCCGCCACATCTGAGCGTACAGCGTACATGCCCTGGGAACTGGCCCAGGCTGTCAGTTGCTTCCCCTTGGGATTGGGTACGATGGTGATTGCCTGCGGCTCGATATACGATTGATGCACAAAGCTGGTGTTGAAGGTGCGCTCGATAACGACTTCGGCTTCGCGCCATCCTTCCTCTATATTCCCAGTGTGAAGATGTACTTTATCGCTGACATTCTCGGAAAGTTCTTCGCGGTCTGGCTCTTCCTCTTCCTCCTGGGAGACGGCGGCATGTGCGCCCCCGCCAGCAATTTCCGAGACTTCGTTCTCTTTGCGGTGACGTGTTAAGGGGGAACCAGGGAGCATCGCGCTGGCAGGGTCTAGCACAGCCGGTAGAAGATCGTAATCGACATCCACGGCGGCGGCACCGTCTTCCGCGGCAGCATCGCTTTCGGCGAGTACAATGGCGACGGGATGGCCGCACCATAAGACTTCTTTGTTGGCCAAGGGAGCCTGTGAACGCGAGGAACCATCACGTTTCGCCATACCGAGCGTTTCGCTTGTATAGACAGCGCGTACTCCTGGCACGGCTAGTGCAGCGGAAACGTCAATATTGACGATATGCGCATGGGCGTAGGGACTGAGCACCAGGCGGGCAATGAGTACTTCGCCAACGGGGAGATCGCCCGCGTAACGAGTACGTCCCGTTACCTTGTCTTCCCCATCCTGCCGACGAATTGGTTTTCCAACCATAGCGTGCTGTGTTGATGTGTCAACCGTTTGTGTCATAAAAATTGCTACTCCAAGTTTCGTTGTCTTCACTAATGTGGGGTTGAAACATGCGTTGGATTGTATGTTTCCACAATATCAGTTGTGCGAAAGTCAAAAAACACCCTTCTGTGTCCAACTTCTATGCAAAGTGTAGCACAGATTCAGGTGGGTTGTCATTTCTTATGAAAGATGATGCCCTTAAGGGGGCGGAAAGCTGCTGACTTCATGCATGAATGGGAACGATGAAATGCCACCGTAACGAGTGACGCTCAGACCTGCCACCACGTTCGCGAACCTGCCCAGGTTGCTCAAATCATGCTCGGTGAGCAATGCAATATCCGCGGGCGTATGGCACTCTTGCTGCACTAACTTGTGTAAGACGGCACCCATAAAGGCGTCGCCGGCACCGGTCGTATCCACAGAGCGAACTGGCAAGGGTGGAATCTCTGCCAGATGCTTGGCGGTCATAAGAAGCGCACCATGAGCACCTAAAGTAATGATTACGAGACGAGGCCCCTTCTCTAAGAGAGCTGCACCTACCTTTTTTAAGCGGTCAACTTCCAGGAGGGGTTCAGTTGATATACTGCCTGGTTCGCGAATAAATTCAAGCTCATCCGCACTGAGCTTGAGAATGTCGGTACGCGCTACAGCTTTGGCGATTATGCCGTGGATCTCGGTAGGGGATGCCCATAATGTAGGGCGAACATTTACGTCAAACGAGACGATAGACCCGGCCTGACGGGTGTGGTCCATGGCCGCAAGTGTTGCTGAGCGAGCCGGTTCGACGGAGAGTAAGACGCCACCTACATGACAGATTGTAGCATCGTGCCAGGCACTCCAGTTCAGGTCCTCAGCTTGTAATTGGCTATCAGCCGTTCCCGTGCGAAAAAAGGTAAAGCGTCTTTGTCCTGCTGTCTGTAATGTGACAAGTGCTACCGCAGTTGAAGCCCCTTTGACAACGTGAGCATACTGAGTATCAACATGATTATCGGCGAGAACTTGTAGCAGAAGCTGTCCGAACTCGTCTTCTGAAACTCCACCTATAAATCGTGCGGCACCACCGAGCCGTGCAATTGCTACCGCAACATTTGCGACTGCGCCACCGGGATGAGGAGAGTAGCAAGCTTCGCCCAGACGTACCTGTGTCGTGGGGATAACGTCGATGAGAATTTCCCCAAGGCTAATGATGTATTTCAAGGTGCCTCCTCATCGTGCTTGCGATGAAAAATAACGTGACGAAAAGATGAGCATGTTTCAATCGATGTTATGCTGTAAATGGTTCTGTAGTGTTATTGTACCTCACGCGGGTCAAGATGTCGCGCCTAAACGCGTCGATGCACAGCGACTTTTCTGTCTCATGTGGCATTAAGGGAGATCCTCTTTTGCTTTTCCCGCGGGTAGCGAATCCGTTTCCAGGGGATAGACGGAGAGCAATGTCAGCTGGAGGTCGCGCACTTTGTTGAGTAGCCCGTGAAGCGCAGCCTGGTCTACCACTTCTCCCACAAGAACTGTTTCCCCGTTTGCCTCGTTGGTCACTGTCAGCCCACCGAACCAGGCTGACCACTGCTGACCTAGCTGCTCTTTGAGACGTATATGGTAGATAGGCATCGCTCTTCCTTCCTGGTGGCCTGACAGTAGTGTTTTATGCAAAGGGCACATAGCTCTTTCTCTGATTGTTGGCATCCCGCAGAGGCTTGTGGCTCGCCCTGGATAGGGGTGAGTACCATTCGTATGCGCAATTAGCTGCGTTGAGAATGGTACTCGTTAGTGTTTCTTGCGTTACGAAGCCTGGCGCAAAAGATTGAAGCTGAGTCCTTGCAAGTGATCAAAGTACACTGCCATAATAATCAGTAAACCAATGGCGATTTGCAGGTAGAATGGGTCGACGCCAAGCAGGTTGCCGCCATTCGCAAGTATCGCCATAATCAAGGCACCCAGCACTGCTCCGATGACACGACCCTTGGCCCCCGATAGACTGGCACCGCCAATGACCGCACCCGCAATAGCTTGTAACTCGTAGCCAGTTCCTGCCGTGGGAATACCCGCAGCCAGGCGTGAAGTAGTTAAGACGCCGGCGAAACCCGCGAGCAAGCCGCTAATGCTGTATACCGCCAGGAGCACAAGATTCACTGGGACGCCAGAGAGGCGTGCCGACTCGGCATTGGACCCGACGGCGTAGACATAGCGTCCGAAAACCATCCGTCCGAGCACAAAGGCTGACACGACAGCTACTACTATCAGTATCCAGAAGAGGCTTGGTAGGCCGAGGATGTACCCGTTGGAAATGGCACTGAAGGCATCAGGCAATGGTGCGATGGTTTTGGCACCGGTCAGCAGGAGGACTACTCCGCGTGCGATTCCAAGCATGCCCAGCGTGGCGATGAAGGGGGGCAGCGCAAAACGCGCCACGAGCAGCCCATTGATCAGGCCAACGACCAACCCAAGGACGAGGCCAACCAGGATAGCGATTGGGATAGGAACGCCGTTGGAGAGCAGGAGTGCCGTTACTCCTCCACTCAAGCCCAGAATGGAGCCAACCGACAGATCAATACCGCCGGTCAGAATCACGAATAACTGTCCAACAGAGAGGATAGCGAACACCGCCACTTGCCGGACAAGGTTGTCGAGATTTGTGAGGGTCAGAAAGTCGTTGGTGGACAGAATGAGCGCGGCAATGAAGATCAGCAGGACCAGAATGCCGCCGCTTTCACGCCCCAGACTGATCGGTGTGCGCCTTTCTTCTGCTACTGGCTGTGGCGCGATCATGGGTTGATCGGAGGTAGGAATAGTTGTCATGAGAAATCTCCTCTCTGCTATGCGTTGACAGGAATAGGGGAGCTGCTTGCCAGGCGCAGCACCGCTTCTTCCGTTGCATCTTCAATCAACAATTCGCCGGTAACGCCGAGGTCGTGCAGGATGATGACGCGGTCGCAAATGCCGAGTAACTCCGGCAGGTACGATGAAACCACGAGAATGCCCAGGCCCTGGGCCGCGAGGTCGCCAATGATGGTATAGATGTCGGCCTTGGCTCCGACATCGACGCCCTTGGTTGGCTCGTCCAGCAGCAAGACCTTTGCCTTCGTGGCCAACCAACGGGTTAGTAAAACTTTTTGTTGGTTTCCACCGGAGAGCGACGAAATAGTCTGCTCAGTCGAGTGATACTTTAAGCGCAGGCGCGGCACCAGTTGCCGGACTAGCGAAATCTCTTTCCCCTGGGAGATGACGCTGAGGCGAGATACCTCGGACAAATCCGCGATAGTCACGTTTTCACGTATCGTGAGTTCTGCCAGAATACCTAAATCTTTGCGATCCTCAGTGAGTAGACCGAGACCAGCATTCACGGACTGCCCAGGGGAGCCAGGACTCAGGGGCGTACCGTCGACGAACACCTTACCCGCGTCGTAGGGATCGGCCCCGAAAATGGCACGTACGGTCTCTGTGCGACCCGCTCCCACCAGTCCTCCCAGTCCGAGTATCTCACCGGCGTGTAGTTCCAGATTAATAGGGTAGGGACTGCCTTGTAGGTGCAGGCCTTGCACCGATAACACGACCTTTCCCAATGCTTTCTGGTCGCGCTGCGGGTAGAGTGCCTCAATCTGGCGCCCCACCATCGAGCGGATCAAGGTATCGTGCGTGAACTCATTGGTCGGAGCGGTCGTAATGAATTGACCGTCGCGTAACACGGTGATGCGGTCACCGATTTCGAAGATCTCTTCGAGCCGATGTGTCACGTAGAGAACGGCGACGCCCTCCTCCTTTTTGATGCGATTGATGAGTTGCAAAAGGTGTTGCGCATCCTTTTCAGCGAGGGATGTCGTCGGCTCATCAAAAATTACAATGCGTGCATTAGCCCCCAGAACCTTGGCAATTTCTACCATTTGACGGGTAGCAACAGGCAGGTCTGAGATGAGCATACCCGGATCGACCCTGTCTAAGCCAACACGTTCAAGCATTTTGGTTGCTTGCGTCCGGAGTTGCCGTTTATTGACGATGCCGCGAACGGATGGCAGATGTCCCATGAGGAGATTTTCCTCGACTGAGACATCGCGCAATAAGCTCAACTCCTGGTAAACAACTCCTACACCGAGCTCTCGTGCCTGGGCCGGGGTGGGAGAGCCGACGTCTTTTCCATCAATGAGGTACTGGCCAGCATCGCGGGGGATAGCTCCCGTGATAATCTTGATCAGCGTGGACTTGCCCGCTCCGTTTTCTCCCGCCAGGCAGACTACCTCTCCTCTATTCAACTCAAGCGTTACGTCTTTGAGCACTTGAACCGGGCCAAAGGATTTTGTGATGTGGCTCAATTGGACGAGTGGTTGTGAGGAAGGTAAGGTTGCCATGTTATGCTCCCCCCTTCGTGGTTGGAGGATTCAACAGTTTTTGGACGGCAGGGGTGTTCATATTGGTTACATCTACCAGGACAGCACCAGGATCCAAGACAGGGGGAGCAAATCTTCCCTCAGCACTCATAGCGGCGGAAATCACTCCCTGGTAGCCGAAGTAATAAGGGTTCTGAACTACCAGTGCTTTGAGCGTGCCGTTCTTTAATGCGCTGATCTCCTGTGGATCAGAATCGAAGCCAATGGCGACAACCTGGTCTTGCGCCTTATTCTCCTGAAGGGATTGGGCGACGCCATCGGCCGATACATTGTTATCGGCATAAATCCCGACGAGGCCGGGATTGGCGGAGAGCACGTCATTTACCTGGGAGAGTGCGGTTGGAGTGTCATTATTGTTATAACGGTGAGCGGTAATATGCAGGCCAGGAAATTTTGATTGTAGTTCTAACTGAAACCCGCTATCGCGGTCGACGATTGTCTGCACACCGGCGACGGATGATTCGATGAGTATCTGACCAGTGGTGACACCTTTTTTCTGGAGCAGTTGGCCCATCCGGTCGGCAGCTTGCGCACCTGCTTTATTGTTGTCGGTGCCAATAAAGCCATTGCTGTCAGTGGTGACCTTTGTGTCGACGGTGATCACTTTGATGTTCTGTGCCAGTGCTCGTGTAATCACCCCATTAAGTGCCTGGGAGGAGGATGCAGCAAGGACAATAGCATTGACGTTGCGAGAAATCGAATTTTCAACCAGGCCCACCTGGTCGTTGACGTCTGCCTCGGATGTGGCCCCAAAGAGCCCCACCTGGACTCCCCAGTCTTTCCCGGCGGCCTGACTACCAGCCAGCATGGCCTGCCAGAACTGAGAGTCCGTGGCTTTGACGATGACATCAACGCGCATGCCTGAGGCAGGGGAGTTCGCATTTGCACGCGTTGAGGTAGGATTGAAAACGCGAGCGACCAGTACCCCAATGATAAGGGCCACGAGGGCGATCGCCGCGACGGTCGAGAGGGTGAAGGGCGTTTTGAAGAACCTGGACATACAGTACTCCTTTTCATAGCAAGCAACGCTCATACATCAATAATGGTGTATGCAAGCGATCGAGGCTACACGCTGGCCTCCCGATGGAGGCTTGTACGAAAGGTGAGTGTGAAGGGAACAAAATACGAAAGAACTGAGCCATAAATGATGGAGTGTCGCACTGGCGTCTCTTGCAAGAGTAACTGACACAAGAGAAGAAGACAGTATCCAAAAGAAGTAATTCCTGGTGATTTTTGCCCTGGTTTCAAGGTGTTTAGTTGAACCTTTCTGGAAAAGACGTAGCATCAAGAAGATGGAGCATCCGCGCTTTAGCGATGGCATGTGTCCGGCTCTGCACATTCAGTTTGCTACAGATATTTAAGACATGTTTCTTGGCTGTGTTCACGCTCACGATCAACTTACTGCTGATCTCGCGGTTGGAGCAACCATCCAGCAATAACAACAGGACTTCACGTTCTCGTGTTGTGAGCGGTTCCATGAATGAATTCCTATGGAAGATTTGGGGTTGAACATCGATTACGCTCCGTTCGTTCTTCGCTGCCAACAGTGTCGCGATGTATTCTGGTGCCAGGCCATGCCGCTGAGCTTCCTGGAGCAAGGTTATCAACAGTTGCCTAACATCGAGGTCTGGAGTTTGTTGGGCTGTTTGTAAGCGAGCCCAGGCAGCCTGCGGGCGATTGGTATATAACAGCGTGATAGCATGAATGACAAAGAGAGAGGAATGAGCGGTGAATAGGGGTTCAGGGAGAGCTTGCAACCACTCGCATAGTGTTTGCATCTGATTCTCCGCGATGAATACCCAGGCATACTGCTCAATCAATCTGGCCGCTTCTTCGAGCGCGGGAGCGGCCAGAGCATGGGAAACCGCTTCAGCGAAGAAGCCATGCTGTTCGTACCAGCCACTGGCACGGTGGTGCAAGTCTGCGGCCAGCGCAGGAGCGGTCTGAAGGAGACGCTGGCGCAGGACTGCGGCAAACAAGTGATGGTAGCGATACCATTGTCGCTCGTCATCGAGGGGAACCAGAAACAGGTTGGCCCGTTCCAGGCAATCCAACAGAACTCCGCTCCCCTCCTGAACGCGTACCGCATCGCACAGGAGCGGGTTCAGCCGCTCCAGGATACATGTCTGCAACAAGAAATCCTGGACATCTTTGCTTTGACGGTTCAGAACTTCGCCCAGCAGATAGTTCGCTACATAGTGATGGCTACCTGTGAATGCTGTGATGAAGTCTGCCTTGTCGTCACGGCCTTGCAAGGAGAGAGCCACCAGATGTAACCCGGTGATCCATCCTTCGGTGCGTTCCTGTAGGAGCGCAATTTCCCGCGTTGAAAGGGAGAGTCCCATCATATCCACGAGATAGGTGGTGGTTTCCTCTCGCGTGAAGCGGAGATCGGCTGCACGCGCTTCGAGCAAGTCGTCTCGTCCACGCAGATGAGCTAAAGGGAGGGGCGGGTCTTCGCGAGTTGCAAGAACGAGGTGCAACTGAGGAGGTAGATGACTCAGTAGAAAGGAGAGCGCGTGATGAATGGCTTCGGCAGTAATGACTTGATAATTGTCCAGAACGAGGACAAAGTGCTCTTGCTTAACGGTTCCTACAGCTAGCAGGTCGTTGATGAGCAACGTGAGTACAGTTTCCATGGGTGGAGGCTGTAGTGGGTAGAGCGACGCCTGCGCGGTCGTTCCCAAGCGCGGATTGTAGCTCTGTAGAGCAGCTATCAGATATGAGAGGAAGCGTGTAGGTTCATTGTCCTGTGGCTCAAGCGAGAACCAGGCGACAGGGATAGCACACGAAGCGAGCCAGTTGGCGAGAAGCGTTGTTTTGCCGAATCCGGCAGGTGCCGATATGAGAGTAAGTTTTCGCTCCATACCTTGCTGGAGTCGCTGGATCAAGCGGGTACGTTGTACTTGATGAGGACGTGGTCGCGGAACATGGAGTTTGGTGGCAAGTAATGGCTCTGCCACTATACCGGAAGTTGCCGAAGATTTCTCGACCTTCCGAGCAGCAACACGGTTGTAACGGCTCTGCTGTAGGGAGGTCTGTGGAGCGAGCCATAGCTCTTGTGCTGCTTGCTCCAAGCGAGCAAGGGTTAGATCGTTGCTCCTGCCAAGATACTTCTTGGTCAGCCTCCCTACTATTCTTACGTAGGCATACCAGTACTCATCGCCGCGTTGCTTGCGCTCTTTACGTGCCGTGTAGGAGCCATTTCTGCCATGAAAGGCGAAAGAGGAAAGCTGGCTCACCCATACTAATCGTGTATAGCATTGGGTATCCAAATCTAATGCATCATCATCTCTCTGGCCTTCATAGAGTTCATATGCCTGGTGTGAGTTGGACCAGGCGAGCGTGTAGGGTGTGCTTTTCGGCATCTGCTGCTTCCCTTCGCATTTGGCTGGGTGATGTTACCCAACAAGGTGTTACCTACTGCGCTAACCAGCCCGTTGGGTAACACAATTGCACCATAAGAACTTTCAGGCCCGTTCAGCTTGAAAGAGATGATATCTTCTTCTCCAATTGTAAACGATTACAATGAAATTGTCAAGGGATTTTTGTGTGAAAATATTCTTTTTTGTGATATCATACAAATATGAGCCTGATATCGGATAAGAGAAGAAGTTCACCTCATCTAAGGAAGAAACCAATTACAATAAAACTGGCATTAACGGTGAGGATGTGTTATACTTTTATTAAATCGTTTACAAAAACCTGTTCTGTTAATGGCGGTTCTGAATGAGCATATGTTGGGAATGAGAAAGAAGAATGGGGAAGGGTTGCCCATTCTTGCGCCCTTCCTGCACAAGGCTCTGTATTCATACGCAGGTGAGGAGTTTGTATGGTCAGTATCAAAGATGTCGCTGAAGCTGCCGAGGTATCAACTGCCACGGTATCGCGTGTACTCTCTAACGGTTTGCATGTTCGTCCTGAAGTGCGAGAACGTGTGATGGCCGTGGTGGAACGATTAGGATACCGTCCGAATCTGGTTGCTCGCAGCTTACGCTCCCAGCAGTCCACGACGATTGGTTTAATCGTCTCCGACATTTGCAATCCGTTCTTTACATCGCTCAGTCGGGCTGTCGAAGACACGGCGTATGAACAGGGATATAGTGTCCTGCTGTGCAACACGGATGAAAATCCTGAGAAAGAGGCGATGTATCTTAATCTGATGCTGGATACCAGTGTGGCGGGGGCAATTATGTCGCCAACGCGACAAACAGTCGCCAACCTTACCATTGCGAACTTCTCCTTTCCCACCGTGGTCGTTGATCGCTCTATTGCTGATGGTGATGTCGATGCTGTGCTGCTTGATAATGTTGACGCAGCTTATCGCCTCACTACGCATCTGATCGAGCAGGGGTATCGGTGGATTGCCGCCCTCTGTAGTGAGATGAGCACGGGGCTAGAGCGGCAGGCAGGGTACGAAAAGGCATTGAGGGCGCATGGTCTCGCACCAAGAGCGGACCATATGAAGTATGTTGCGCCGAAGATCGAGACGGGGTATGTAGCGGCGTTGAAAATGCTTGATGCGGCTGAGCCGCCTGATGCGTTCTTCACTGTGAACAGCATGCTGGCAGCCGGGGCTTTGCAGGCTATACGAGAGCGCAATCTTCACATCCCTGATGATATAGCTCTAGTTACCTTTGATGAGACCACCTGGGCGTCACTGGTGCAACCCGCGATCACATTGATTGCCCAGCCGACTTACGAGATTGGTAAAACGGCGGCGGAGCTCCTCCTGCAACGCATTGCCGAACCCGGTCGCCCCACCCGCCAAGTAATCCTCAAGGGACAGTTGTGGGTGCGCGGATCGAGTACTCCTCGTCGCTAACGTGCTGGATGGTTCTTCTTTACCATCCAAGGAGCAGCCATGAGACAAGCGCGGTAATGGGCATCCATGCTCCCAATGCGAAACCAATGATGACAACGTGTAGCCACGCTCGACGTTCGATACGATCATAGAGCAGGGGAAGTGTGGCGACGACCAGACCTTCAAACAGCAGAACATAGAGAGGAGTGTGTCCAAGCATCAGATGTGTTGGTTTATAACGCCACCAATGAGCGTAGTAGGCCATTTCTTCATAAAGAGGGATTTGGATTGCTCCCCACATGCCACACACCAGAGCAGCTTTTCGCCATCCCCACAAGCCGCGCAATCTCCATGCTCCATAGCCCAGGTGTGTCAGGATGACCATCCATGACAGTGGCATATACAAGGGAGAAGTCCAGAGCATTGGTTCGCCTATGGGATAGAACAGAGAATGCACGACATATTGACCGGAGGCGTCGGTGAATAGTTCGCAGAGTCCGGCGATGAATCCAGCCAGCAATAATCTTCCTAAAAGGGGGCGTAGACTTCGCGCAAACAATAACGCCAACAAATAGAGTGAGAGAAAGACCTCAACGTTGCCGATGTACCACCAATGAGTAGCACTATCAAGCAAGGACAATGTGAAATCTGAAAGTATGCCCAGGCCGATGACGAGATCAAACCAGGTGAGCGTATGTGTGGCGGCCTTTTCGGCCAGGTCTTTTTCCGCTTTAGTCGTTATAGCGGCTGGTGGAGCCAGCCGTTTCATGAGCGACGCATATGTTCGTACCATTGTGTCAATTGTGTATTGTTCTGGAGTCCCTCGATCACGGCACTTGCCTCTCCCGCGTCGAGACGCTCATTGACATAATCTCTGAGTAGCATAGCTTGCTCTTCCTTTCTCTATGTACATACGACAATGGCGTATTGCTGACATACCAGTGCCGAGGTATGCCAGCAATTCACGCCTACTTTCTGTAGTATTCACGTTGCATGAGAACACATGGCGTCATTTTCTGATGCTACTATTGCATACATTCGTGCGCAAACAGGCGGAGCGATTCCAATTTCGCCGCATCGGGGAACCAGAGGATCAGTTCTTGTATGCCCGCGCTTTCGTATGCAGCGAGGCGTTGGCGAATCGTCTGCGAGGTTCCAATTAATGCGCTGGCTCTCATCGTATCTACGAGCGCACGTTGTGGAGGGTTCAATGTGGCCATGGCGGCTTCCTCTGTCGCGCCGATGACACAGATGGTAGAGGATGTGCGGCGAATACTGTCGTACTCTCTTCCAACCGTCTCGCAATGCTGCTTGAGAATGGCGAGTTTTTTCTGGATAGTGGGGATATCGCCCCCAATATTGCAAGCGTCGCCATACCGGGCTACCAATTTGAGCGTGACTTTCTCGCCACCGCCGCCAATGAGCAGGGGGATATGCGGCTTTTGCACACCTTTGGGCTGATTGATTGCGCCGCGCACTTGATAGTATTTGCCCTCAAAGACGGCCTCGTCTTGTGTCCACATGGCCAGGATGACCTGAATGGCCTCGCGCAAGTAGCGCAGGCGTTCGGGCGCATCCGGGTAGTCGTAGCCATAGGCACGATATTCGTGCTCGTACCAGCCAGCACCAATGCCAAAGTCGAGCCGTCCATGGCTCATAACATCGACGGTACTGGCCATCTTTGCTAACAGGGCGGGATTGCGATAGCCGTTGCAGGTTACTAACTGTCCAATACGCACACGTTTTGTATCGCGTGTCAGTGCTGCTGTACTCGTCCAGCTTTCAAACGTGACTTCCTGTGAGGGGACAGGGACGGTGTGGAAGTGATCGTAGAGCCAGACGGAAGCAAAATTCAGAGCCTCGGCCTCCTGTGCGACACGCGTCATTGCCTCGTATGCTTCAACCGGGTCGGTAATATCAACCAGGTCCATGCGCCATCCTTGCGGGAGCATTACACCGAACTGCATTGTCATCTATGGTAACTGCCTTTCTTACAACGAAAATAAGCTCTTGCGCGTCTCTAAGCAGGTAAGCAAGAGGCGCGTTTCTAGTGTTTTTGCAAACAATAGGTGTGGATATTTTAGCACGTATTACAGGACTTTCGCTAAAGGCACATGGTGATTACTGTTCTAATTCCATCTTGATCGCTTTATCATTACGATATACATGCGGTATGATATCGTCAGTATGACTACCTGCGTCATACTTGTGTGTCATAGATAATGGAGAAGTAGCATGCCTTTACTTGATCTTACCTCTGATCAACTGCTAGCAACAACGCGTGCAGTGCGCAAACGACTTGACCTGGCACGTCCGGTTGAACTTGAACTCATTCGTGAATGTATAGATTTAGCAGTGCAAGCTCCTACGGGAGGCAATTCACAGCAGTGGCATTTTGTCGTTGTGACCGATGCTGAAAAGCGTAAAGCTCTCGCCGATTTGTATCGCAAAAGCTTTGCCGCCGCGTATGGAAATGCCCCAGCCGAAAATGCTCAACCATCCTCACAAAATTCAGAAAAGGCTCGCGTCCAGGAGCGCGTATTAAGCTCTGCACAGTATCTTGCCGAACATCTGCACGAGGTACCCGTTCATGTCATTCCGTGTATCAAAGGACGCTATGATGGATTACCCAGCAATGCACAAGCAGGTATATGGGGTTCTATTTTGCCGGCAGTCTGGAGTTTTATGCTTGCTGCTCGTGCGCGTGGTTTGGGTACAGTATGGACAACCCTGCACCTGGCCTATGAGAAGGAAGCTGCCGCCGTGCTTGGCATCCCTTACGATACTATCACCCAATCATCGCTCATCCCCGTTGCCTATACGCTGGGTACGGATTTCAAGCCAGGGCCACGCAAACCGCTGGATAAAGTAATACACATGAATGAATGGTGATGCTGTTCTTCCAATCAGTCATTGAAGGCATGCCTGTTAATTTCCCGTCTGTGAAGATGCTTAATGTAAGGTTCAAAAATCTGTAGACCATGGGGCAATGGCGTACGGGAACGCCATTGCCCCATGGTCACACGCACGTCTTATGCCGTGAAGATACTTTGTGGGAGGAATGCGCTTACTACCCAGTTAGGCATGTCAACCACCTCGGAGAGCTTGAGATCGACAACTACGCTACAGAGCATGTATGCATCAGGACGTGAGAGGCCGTAGCTGCGCTGTAGATGCTCGATCATATGGCGGATCGCATTGCGTGTCGCCTCGACCATATCAGGTCCGATGCCATCGGTTGCATAGTATGGTGCTGTATTGGTACGCGGGGTCAGTGGCCCGCTCGTGAGAAATTGCGGCTCAGGAACATGAAGATCAGCACGTATCGTTAAACGTACTGTCGCACGCATTGGTGTTTCAATGGCTGTACCACACACCTCGCCGTCTCCCTGAGCTGCGTGTCCATCGCCCATAGAATACAGTGCGCCCGGAACTTCCACAGGCAAAAAGAGTCGTGCGCCCTTTGTAAGGTGTTTTGTATCCATATTGCCACCATGGCGATAGGGGGGAATCGTCGAAAAAGCACCGACAGCAGCAGGAGCAAGCCCAATTTCGCCACAAAACGGGGCTAAGGGAATGCGAATACCGGGAGCAAACTCAGCCCAGCCTTCGGCTCCTCCTTCCAGATGCCAGATTTTTAGCGCGGCTTCGGGAAATTCGTTCGCCAACAGACCAAACCCTGGAATAATGGCGGTCCAGCCCCAACTTGCTGGTTGCAGATCAAGAAGCTCTACTTGCAACGTATCACCGGGTTTGGCCCCTTCCACATAAATTGGGCCATTCACCTGGTCAACGCGTGCGAAATCGAGTGTATGAATAGCTTCAACGGTACTATCTGCTACGATCTGTCCACCTGCCGCATCCAAAAGATCGAACTCGACCACTTCACCGGATTGTATGGTCGCAATGGGGGAAATACTGTTATCCCAAGCAAGATGGAACTGATTGCGATGTACGTGGATGGTGCGCCCTGTTTTTGTGCTATCGGTCATAGCTCTCCTATCCTTTCTGGACTTCCATGCTCGCTCACAACAGTTCTGCTGTTTCTGTATAGACTTTGCTGCTTTTTGCCAGTGTCTCAGGCATGCGCGTGCTGAGCACCGCGACAATGATAAGTCCTATGACAAACCAGATCGCAACGATTGGCACCGCGTAGCTGATGGGTGCTGCTGGATAAGGAGGAATCAGCAACGGCACGACTTGCGAGTAGATCACTGCCAGGAGCACTAGTACGGGAATAATGGGCAGAATAATGTGCCGGAGGACATTGAATTCCGCACGGTGTTCGCGCCTGTAGAAAAGTGGCACGGAGATGCAGGTCGCGATATACACCAGAATGATTGGAATGGTGATGATCGTTCCGATGAAGGCAAACGCGCTGGTTGTCCCATACAATAATCCTGGTATAAGCGTAGCAACGATTGCAATCACCATTGTGAAGATGATCGCGACATCGGGTACACGGAAACGATTGGTATGTGCCAGCGCGGTAGGAAGTGTTCCAATACGTCCCATCGCATAGAGAACGCGAGCCGCCGCATTGACGCCACCATTCGCATTCGCCAATGCACTATTGAGGATGGCGAGTATAACGATGAAGTTCAAGGGACCCCAGGCACGTATGGCCAATGTTCCCCAAGGGTTCGGGTCAGCAGCATAGCTGGACATTTTGCCGATGCCCCAATTCACAATACCGGCATAGGAGCAGAAAACGTAGAAGACGCCGATAATAAGTGTGGAGAGGAGTACCGCTCTTGGCACTGTACGGCGTGGATTCTGCGTCTCTTCCGCTAAAGGTACAGCAGACTCAAAGCCTGCGAACGCGAGGAAGACGAAGGTCATACCAAAGAGAATGCCTTGCCATCCTCCCAAGCCCGGTTGCTGACTAAATGCCGGTGTAAAGACTGCGCCAGTATTGTTGTTTCCCGCGGTCACAATCAACCAGATAGAGAGGATCACGAAGATACTGATCTCGATGACACCGAGGATAACCCCCACGTCAGCTGAGATTTTGATCCCAATATAGGTGAGGCCGAAGACGATGACCGCGAAGACAATTGCCCATACCACCCAGCCATTGGCACCAAACGAAAGATGGAAGGTGCTGTTCATGAAGGAATCCATTGTCGGCCCCAGGACAAGTAGCGTCAATGGCACAATCATGAGATAGGCAAGATCGAATAACCATCCGACCATCCAACCTGCTTGCACACCGAGCGAACGGCTGACGTAGGTGAAATACCCACCAGCAGATGGCAAGTGCTTTGCTAGTTCGCCAATGTTAAGTGCAATAAACGCACATACAATAAGAGCGATAAAAACTGCGAGAGGCAGCGACGCGCCCGCGTAAGGTAGTGCTGCCACGAGACTGAACGACACCGCGGAGGCAGGAGCCATTGTTGTGACCGATTGAAACAAAACTCCTGGTAAGCCAATGCTGTTGGGGCGTAGTGTCGTTTGATTTTCAGATGATGTGGTGGTATCGCTGGACATAGAGATGACTCCTTCGTCTACAAAGGGACGATAAGGCTGCGTATCAAGTAAGCAGAACAAAATGAGATATATAGATAGTAAGCTATTTTAAGTAAGCAAGTCAAGGTTATGTTTAGTTCAGAATATTCAATATTTTTTTCTGCTCATCTCATCTTTTGCGTCTGCTGCTCAAAAATGATATTGTTATGGGAGATGTAGAGCTAGGTAGCTTGATGTCTACACGTTGTGGTAGTTTCCTATGAAGCGACTCAGGAGCAAACAAGGAGCAGATATGAGTATACGCGAACAAGAAGGATTCATCCCTGTAGGCGAGTATAAAGTGTGGTATAGAAGTGTGGGCGGTGGTGCTGGTACACAGGAGCAGACACCTGTTTTAGCTTTGCACGGTGGGCCTGGTGTTCCAAGTGATTATATCGAAGATATTACGAAACTCGCGACCGACACACGGCGCGTCATTATTTATGACCAATTGGGTTGCGGACGCTCCGATCAACCCGACAATCCTGCGATGTGGACGATTCAGCGTTTTGTTGATGAGGTAGCGATAGTGCGCAAGGAATTGGGTCTCGACAAAATCCATCTCTGGGGTCAATCCTGGGGCGGTATTCTGGCTATTGAGTACGCTCTCACGCAGCCGCAAGGTATGGAAAGCCTTACTCTTGCCAGCACCGCATCAAGCATGCCAATGTGGATTGCCGAGGCTAATCGCTTGCGTGATGAGCTACCGGAAGATGTGCAGAACACCTTGCTGCGTCATGAAAGTGCAGGAACAACCGACGATCCTGAATATCAGACCGCGATGATGGAGTTCTATAAGCGACATGTGATTCGTATTGTTCCGATGCCGCCGCAAGTAGCACGCGCATTCGATAAGATGGGGCAGCAGGTGTACTTCACGATGAACGGACCCAGTGAGTTCCACGTTATAGGCGTCATCAAAGATTGGGATCGTACCAATCGTCTGCACGAAATCAAGATTCCTACGTTGATTACTTCCGGTTTCTATGATGAGTCAACG
>JBPCJY010000205.1:0-46981 GCA_051004815.1 Ktedonobacteraceae bacterium | reverse complement strand
CAAGCTTCTTTCCTCTCCTGGACAATCGGGAAGGCACCAGGGTTTGTAAGTGATGCTGGACGAGGCGCTGGGGACAACAAGGGCGACCGCCAGGGCCCCCCCTACTATACTACGCTACTTGTCACGCACGATCTGCGTGTATAGTAGGGGCGACCCCGGCGGTCGCCCTAGCACTCATTCAGCGGTCGCCCTGGCACTCATTCAGCGGTCGCCCTGGCACTCATTCAGCGGTCGCCCTGGCACTCATTCACAATCCCTGGGGAAGGCAAAGGTACACGCCGTGCAACATGTGATGATCGATCTCTATGGTTGTGATCCGGAATTACTGGCGAACGAAGGCTTGTTACGAGAAGTGCTGGACGAGTATCCTGGACACATAGGTATGGAGAAAGTGAGTCCTGTTGTGTTGCGAATAAAATATATTTTCCCTTATATTCAGAAACGACGCGGTCGCGTCGTTTCTGAATGTTTAGTAGTAGTATTGTAACTCATGGCAGATATTAGCGAACAGGTAGTCGCTCCATCATCGCCTTGAACCATTCTGTGCGCATCTCATTGCCCGCCAGGATCAGGGTGATGCAGATGCCAAGCAGCGTACCACCCACCCAGAGGGCCAGCGTCAATGGGCCAGGATTGCTCGTTATCAGCAAATTAAGCATAGCAAAGAAAGACTGCGAGAGGAAATCATGACCATTAGCGAAGGGCAGTACCGCGCGTAGAGTGGGCTGGTTCCAGATAATGCCGAATGTTGTAATCGTCGCCAGGAAAAAGACGGCCAGGATTTCCGCCAATGAAGGGCGCAGCAATGAGTACTGCCCTTCGCGCCGCCTACGTGGACTTTCAGCAACACGTTGCATGATACGCATGGTCAAATTCGCTGGTTCGACGATGGGCTGCACTCCTCGTAAAGAGGTAGACACTTCTTCCAGCAGCACCAACTGATATTGACAGGAAGAGCACTGGCCCATATGTGCTTCCAGTACACGGAATTGCTCCCTGGTGAGTCGTTGATCAATATAAAGTTGTAGTTGCCGCGTAGCATCTGCACAACGCATTATTGGCCTCTCGTTCTTTCATTGCGCTCACGGTCAAACATTTCCAAGCGCTCTTTTAATAAATTGCGAGCACGAAATAAATGTGTTTTAATAGTACCTATAGGCATAGTAAGGATTTCGGCCATTTCTTCGTAGGTCATATCTTGGAGATGACGCAGTACCAACACAATGCGATACTTCGCCGGTAAATGGGAAAGATGCTCACGAACGATCTCCGAGCGTGTGTGTGCCTCTAACTCAGCATCAATCTGATTAGCACTATTCGCGTGTGCAATTATCTGCTCAGACGCTACAACCGCCTGCAACGCTTTATCACGTTTCCGCTGCTCAAGCTGTTTCAAAGCACAGTTGTAGGCAATACGATACAACCAGGTCGAAAAACGAGCATCGCCACGGAAAGATGGTAAGCCTTGCCAGGCGGCTAAGAACGCCTCTTGCGTCACTTCATCGGCTTCTTCGTACTCTTGCAGCATACGAAAGACAAGATTGAAGACACGCCGTTGATGCTGTTGCACCAATTGGGCAAAAGCATCCTGATCTCCTCGCTTGCTGGCAGCAACGAGGGCCGTTTCGTCCGCTTCAGCAATGGAAGAGACGCTATTAGGAATCGATATTCCAAGGCTACGTGGTGGCCGTAACAATTGCTCACTCATACTTTCTATTAGATAGAGCGCAAAGAAGAAATGTTTCGTTTTTTTGACGATGAAACTTCTTGGATGCTAGATATATCATACCATAGATACGAATGAAAGCATGAAGAGGTGTTAGATGTCTGAAAATGTACTGGTAATTCTGGCCGGTTGGTTGATAGCGTTGGCTATCTTCTTCGCGTTTATTGTGTTCATACGCTACCTGCAGCATCGCGAACACATGGCGATGATTAGCACCGGTATGCATCCGGCCAGCTTACAACGCCAACGTCGTAGCCGAGGGATACTGCGTGCGGGCCTCATCATCGCCATGGTTGGGCTAACCCTGACCATCGGCCTGTATCCCATTGGCTATATTCTGCCGCCGATCTTCGCCACCATTCCCTTTCATCTCGGCCCCTGGCTCCTCCCCGGCCTGATTCCCCTGGGAGTCGGCATTGCCCTCATCTCCAGCTATTACCTGGAACGCGACGCCATGCCGCCCGACAACGAACATTTGCTTCCTATGCCCAGGGTAAAGGATGCGTTGGAGGATCATTTGCCAGAGGAATAAGAGGGTCTCCCCAAATCCTTACACAGGTAGATTTTGCAACGCCTGGTTTCTCGCCTTGTCATTCTGAGCGCAGCGAAGAATCTCCGTGCCACGAGAGATTCTTCGCTGCGCTCAGAATGACAAGGCCAGCGCGGTGCCAAAAAACCTCCCCGTGCAAGCACCCATCCCTAGGGTACCCCTTGCGGACGACGGGAAATTCTATCCATCTATGCTATGAAGCGATACAGCGCGGTTTTCCCGTTCGTGGTACCCAGGAACCACAGGACGTTGCTGTTGGCATCGCCCGGTGTCACGGCAAGCATTGTGCCGTAGGTGGGTGGCTTCGTGACCGCGCTCCAGGTATTGTTGGAGGAGTCGTAGCGTTGTATCACGGCTGTCGTCGGCGGTGTGCTGGTTGGTGGTGTTGATGCGACAGACACATGCTCACTGATAGAAGGCATAATCCCCGACTGCGGTGTTACCGCGATAGCGGTGCCGACAATGGCCGTAGGTTGCACGCCCGGCACAAAGCCAGTATTCGTATTGATAAAGACCTGCCCGTTTTTATCGACAAACCAGCCCTGCACAAAGGAAGCCTGTGGCAAGGATGGTACCGCACGCCATGTGGCTCCTCCATCACTGCTCATTTGCAGGTTGAAGCCGCTCTGGACATCGTTTGTGCCGTTCGTTGCACCAGAACGTATGTAAGGGAGTGGACTCCTCGTGCCGCCCACGTAGAGCGTTTGGGTGTTGCCATCGGCCAATTGCATCTGGGTGCCAAAGGGCAGATTTTTTAAGAGGAGATGCCAGGTGGCCCCACCATCGGTGGTTTTATACAAGTTGCCGTTAGTACCGAAAGTGGGGATAATATCATTCGGCTCTACTTCGCGTGGTTGAATAGGCCACCACGGAGTGCTTACCAACTCGTAAATGGTGTTGCTATTGGTGGGGTCAACGGCATAGCTGCTCACACTCTGTCCACCTGTCGCGAACTGCGCATCGACTGCTTTCCACGTCTGTCCGCCATCGGTACTGGCTACTAAGCGGGCGAGTCGTGTAAAGTATTTGGGTAGCGTTCCCCGCGTTCCAGTCGGACCCATGTTTATGGGCAGCCATTGTAGGCCGAATAAGGTAGAGCCTACGAAACGAAGTTCCTGGACATTCCATACCACCGGTGTAGAGGAAGTGGAACTGGTCATGTTCAGTGTTGGCTGAACGCTTGTCCAGCTCTGACCACCATCGGTGCTGTGCTTGAGCATGATAGTGGTCTGTCCTTTGCTCATAGACACGCTTGTGGCGAAGATGTCGTTGCTATTTGTTGGGTTGATGGCAATTTGACAGGTTTGCCCAAGGGCGGCTTTACTGCCAATCTCTTGCCAATGCGAGCCGAAATCGGTGCTACGCAACACGGTAAAATTGCTGTTGGCTCGTGTGGCACACGCGTAAAGCGTGCCAGGTGAGTTGTTGGCTGCCACAAGGGAACTGATGGTATAGCCCTGGAGCACAGAGGCCCAGTTGCCCACTGGCGGCAGTGCCGCATTTTTATGCTGTTGACTCAATTGTGCAAAGACGACAGCACTGGCCCCAATGATCAGCGCGACGACGAGGATGGCTCCAAGCGTGGCAAGCCTCGTCCTCTTCTTTACATGAGTTGTTTCCGCTGTCGGTATATCAACAGAATCTTGCGTTTTCATAGCTACTTACTTTCCTTTTGCATCCAACCATTATAGTTCTTGCGAACCGCCATCGGCAACGATGAAGAGTTACCTACCAAATACTGTATAGGGATGACGATTGTTGGATAGCAAAAGTTCCCCTGGGAAGAATGTGACTACACTCGCTGCTAATCCTGGTCGTTCGGTGGCTCTGGTACTGCTGTCCCTCTATAAAGAGTTGCCAATGAGAAGCGGACACCGATGCTCACCAGCTCTATCTCATCGCCAGGACCGAATAAATGTAGTGTCCATTCATCCCCAGCGCGGCGTTGAACTTCTACGGCCTGGCACTTTGTGGCAATGAGCATATACTCCTGGATAGTGGGACATGCATGGTAGAAATTGGCCTTCCTTATTCTATCTATGCCTTCGGTTGAGTCCGAAAGCACTTCGACGACCACTCGCGGGGCCTGTATTTGTACCTGTTCAGTTGTTGGCTCATCTCGTGGGTCGCACGACACCGATGCATCAGGATAAGTGTAGCGCGTCTCAGACACGCGTATGCTTGCATCTGAGTTGTAGGTATAGCATGAGGCGTCTCCCAGCGTGTCTTCAAGAGTCCTCACGACATTGCTACCGATACGTGCATGGGCAAGGCTCCCTCCCGACATGAGATACACATGCCCATCAAAATATTCGTACTTCGCGTCCGGGTTGGCTCGCTCTAGCTCGCGCCACTCGTCTACGGTTATGTACCGTGGTTCTCTTGGGGCAGCCATATCGCATCTCCTTGTAAAGAGTATAGCTAATGAAGGTTTTCTGCTACTTGTTCAATTTGTAAGTCGTATATCATGAGCGCATCAGCATCAATAGTTATGGGAGCATCTTTATTTTCTCGTTCCCAAAAAGATTGACACAATGCGGTGTCGGGAATAATATAAGCACGGTGTCTGAAAAGTGCAAGAGATGTAGGGATAGGGGCGACCTTGGTGGTCGTTCTGGAAAAGGACCAGGGACAATGTCACAGATGTACACGGACAATTCGGCTAACTCTCATGATAGCAATACCGATGATCTGGAAAAGTTGCTGATCGAAGGCGTGCGCCTGGAGAATGTTTTACCACCTGCTCCACCTGCACCGCGAGCAGATGACCACGAGGACGGCGATGTGCAGGGTGCCATAGGATTATTCGCCGAGGCCGCTCAGGATATGGCGACCGCGGGCGTAGAATTGGGCTTAGGAAGACACTTTGCCTGTGCGGATTCTTGTAATCAGGCGGCGGAGAAGGCGGCACAAGCCGTTAGCCTGCTGCGTTTTGCACGCAAGACGATGTATAATCATGATCTACGCACCCTCGGTGAGATGGTAGGTGCGCCACCGAAGATTCAAGATGATATGGCAGCATTAACGCCATTTCACCCCGAAGCTTTTTATGCCAACACCCCACCGGAGGAGGCCGATGAAATCATCAGTGCCGAGCAGGCCACTACCTACATGCAATGTGCGCGTCGCGTGTTGCGTTGGGCTAGAAATATTGTTTTAGCACCGTAATGGTCAATACATCTCACGTAAGCCAGCCCCCCGCCGCCGCAGGGTTACCTGTTTCCTAGACAGGGTACCCGCGAGGGGCACCCCTACCATGGACGCGAGAACCGCTTCGCCAGCGCGTTCGTCCATGGTAGGCACCCTGTCTGGGGGACAGGTAATCCTCCTTAACGGGTACCCTGCGGCGGGGGAGAGGCTGGCTTACGTGAGGAGAATGTTTGGGAGGATATTTTGACACAACAAATTACAAACACAGCGTTGGAAGAGGCGGTAAAAAAATCGCCCCACAAATGGGTCTATCTCTTTAGCGAAGGCAATGCCTCGATGCGCGAACTGCTGGGCGGCAAGGGCGCGGGCGTGGCCGAGATGACGAACGCGGGACTACCAGTCCCTCCCGGCTTCACGATTACAACCGAGGTCTGTAACGCCTATTACGACTCCGGCAAACAATTCCCGCAAGGTATGTGGGAGCAAGTCCAGGCCGCATTGAAGGTCGTTGAGCAGCAGACGGGCAAGGGCTTTGGCAAAAAGGACAATCCCCTGCTGGTCTCAGTACGTTCAGGAGCCAAGTTCTCGATGCCGGGCATGATGGATACCGTCTTGAACCTTGGTATCAACGATGAGACCGTGCAGGGCCTGGTGGCACTGACAGGCGACGAACGCTTTGCCTATGACGCCTATCGCCGCTTTATCCAGATGTTCAGCAAGATCGTGCTGGATACCGACCCCAAAGACTTTGAGCACGTCCTGGATGAATATAAAAAGCGTGCAGGTGTGCAGAGCGATGCCGAAATTCCCGCCGCCGAACTTAAACAACTGGTGGGAGAGTTCAAACAGATCGCTGAACGCCAGTCCGGCGAGCCTTTCCCCACCGACGTGTACAAGCAGTTGCAAAAGGCCATTGAGGCCGTCTTCTCCTCGTGGAATAACAAACGTGCCATCGACTATCGCAATTTCAACAAAATTCCTCACAACCTGGGTACTGCCGTTAACGTGCAGAGCATGGTCTTTGGGAACATGGGCAACGATAGTGGCACTGGCGTGGCCTTCACGCGTGACCCCGGCACAGGCGAAAAGCAACTCTATGGTGAGTACCTGTTGAACGCGCAGGGCGAAGATGTGGTGGCCGGTATTCGCACGCCATCGAAGATCAGCCGTTTGCAAGAGGATTTGCCGGAGGTCTATCGTCAGTTCCAGGAGATCGCTCAACGCCTGGAGCAGCATTATCGCGATATGCAAGACCTGGAGTTTACGGTGGAAAAAGGCCATCTCTACATGTTGCAGACGCGCTCTGGCAAACGCAGTGCTCAGGCTGGTGTGAAGGTTCTGGTAGACATGGTATCCGAAGGGCTGATTACGGAAGAGGAAGCCGTCAGGCGTGCCGATACCACCCAGGTCTATCAATTGCTGTTACCGCGTTTCGATGAGAACGAGAAGAAAAAAGCTACGGAAGAGGGTCGCTTGCTGGCAAAGGGCCTCAACGCATCCCCCGGTGCGGCCACCGGTAAAGCCGTTTTTGATGCTGATCGCGCCGAGGAAATGGGCAAGGCTGGTGAAGCCGTCGTCCTGGTGCGACCAGAAACCAGCCCCGATGATGTCCATGGCATGCTCGTTGCCAAAGGTATTCTGACGGCTCGTGGTGGCGCGACCAGCCATGCCGCCGTGGTGGCACGCGGCCTTGGTCTTCCCTGTGTCGCGGGCTGCGAGGGTATCCGTGTGAGCGAAGCGGAGCATCTTTTCCACGTCGTCGATTCCGATACTGTGTTGCGTGAAGGCGATGACATCTCTATCGATGGTGCCACTGGCGAGGTGTTCGCGGGTATCATCAAAACTGTCGAGGCCGATTACGAGAAAGAAACCGAACTGCGCCAATTGCTGACATGGGCAGACCAGTATCGCCGCCTCGGCGTCTGGGCCAACGCGGACTACCCGCGTGATGCCAAACGTGCCATCACTTTTGGTGCGGAAGGCATCGGTCTGTGTCGTACCGAGCATATGTTCATGGAACAGGAACGCTTGCCCATTGTGCAGAAGATGATCCTGGCTAAGACGAAGGAAGAGCGTCAGGTCGCCCTCGACCAACTGCTCCCCTTCCAGCGTAGCGACTTCAAAGGCATTTTCGCGGCCATGGTCAATCCCCAGACCGGTGAAGGCTATCCCGTCGTCATTCGCCTGATCGACCCGCCTCTGCATGAATTCCTGCCCTCTTACGAGGAATTGCTGGTGGATGTCACGCGCCTGGAGACGAACGGCAAGAATCCAGAGGAACTTGCCGAGAAGCGCAAGCTGTTAGAAGCGGTCGGGGCGATGCGCGAGATGAACCCAATGCTGGGTCTGCGTGGTTGTCGCCTGGGCCTACTCTTCCCCGAAATCAATGTCATGCAGACGCGAGCGATTCTCGAAGCCGCCGCGGAACTGGCCAAGGAAGGGAAGAAGCTCCAGCCCAAGATCATGATCCCCCTCGTGGGCCATGTCAACGAACTGAAGGAAGTACGTCGCCAACTTGAGGCCGTCGCCAAAGAGATTACCTCTGAGGAGGGGGTTGCCATCGAGTACAAATTTGGCACGATGATCGAGTTGCCGCGTGCCGCCCTGACCGCCGGTCAGATCGCCGAAGTGGCCGACTTCTTCAGCTTTGGCACCAATGACTTGACACAGACCACCTTTGGTTTCAGTCGCGACGATGCCGAGGGCAAGTTCTTGCTCAAGTACGTCGATGGCTTGCAGGAGCCGGGCATCGAGGGCAAGGTGAAAATCCTGCCTGTGAATCCCTTCCAGACGCTTGACCGCGACGGTGTCGGCCAGTTGGTACGCATGGCAGCCGAGAACGGACGCAAGGCCAATCCACACCTGGAACTGGGTATCTGTGGAGAACACGGTGGCGATCCCAATAGCATCGAGTTCTGCCACATGGTCGGCCTCGACTACGTCAGTTGTTCCCCCTTCCGTGTGCCGGTCGCAAGATTGGCAGCCGCGCAAGCTGCGCTGACCACGGGCGAACGGGATAAGTAATAGCTGTAGGGTATAAAAGTGGGTGCTCGCTAGAGCTAGCTCTAGCGAGCACCCATGAGGAGCAACTTCTATGAGTCATGTTTTCCAAATCCCTGATGATATCTATACTGAACTCGTTGCTTATGCTATCCAACACGGACAGAATCCTGATGCACTCCTTATGGCATTAGTGAAGGGGGGTGTAGAACAGCTTAAACAGACAGATTCAATGGTTGCTATGCATAAAGTATCCTATAATCCAGCAAATGATCCCCTGGCTGCGTTCATTGGTGCATTCAATAGTGGTAGTGATGAGCCTGACTGGATTGAACGACACGACGAATATTTTGCTCGCGGCGGAGAATAGCATGGCAACAAAAAGTAGTCTGTTTGTTGATACTTCTGGATAGGCATATCTGGTTGATCGTAGTACCGCTCTCCATCGCGACGTACAAACGATTTACCAGCAGGCTATTGCTCGCCAGAAGCTTCTCGTAACAACGAATTATATTATTGCCGAGCTTGTTGCACTTCTGACAAGCCGTTCGCGTATTTCTCGTCAACAGGTTGTTTTGTTTGTTGATGCGTTAAAAGCGGCTCCGTAAGTTGAGATTATCCACATGAATACTGAACTTGATGCGGAAGCATGGATGTTGCTAAAGAATCGCATCGACAAAGAATGGTCACTTGTTGATGCGAGCAGTTTTGTCGTGATGACCCGTTATGGAATGACGGAGGCACTCACCACAGATCATCACTTTACGCAAGCAGGTTTTGTTCAGCTCCCTGTACGATAAGTGTTTTATAAAGAACATATCCGTATTGATACAAGGATTTAGAGATTGGCGTAGCTATAAAACTTTTCACGATGTGTTAGGCCATAAGTCTATCCTATCCCATAAAACTCATAGAATCTCTCAATGGGTGCCTCCACAAGCATTACATGGTATGGGAAGCACCGGGCGTGACTTTGCGGCGTGCTATACTAAACGGAAGGAAATCCCAGAAAAAGTATGCTCAGTAAGAGAAGATGAGGAGAGTTTTCATGCGTGCTCTAGTCTTTCGCCAGAACACATTGACGCTTGAGCAGAGCTATCAGCGACCGGAAGTGCAACCAGGGGAAGCTCTGATAAAAGTTGTACAGGTCGGTATCTGCAATACCGATATTGAGATCACCCGTGGCTACATGGCCTTTGAGGGCATCCTGGGACATGAATTTGTCGGCATCGTCGAAGCAGTTCATGAAGGTCCTGGCGCGAGCACACCTCTCTCCTGGATTGGCAAGCGCGTCGTTGGTGAAATCAATGCCGCCTGTGCGCGCCCAGACTGCCTCTATTGTCAACGTGGCATGCCAACCCATTGCCCAAATCGTACCACGCTGGGTATTGTCAACCGCGACGGAGCCTTCGCTGAATACCTGACCTTGCCTATCGCCAACCTGCATCTCGTACCCGACAATATAAGCGACGAGGAGGCCGTTTTTGTGGAACCCTTAGCCGCCAACTTTGAGATTTTGGAACAGGTGCATCTCAAGCCGACGGACAGCGTAGCAATCCTCGGCGATGGCAAAATGGGCCAATTGGCGGCGCAAGTATTAGTCTTGAGCGGCTGTGAAGTAATGATGATCGGAAAGCACGAGGAGAAACTGGCTCTGGCAGCAAAGCATGGCGTGCAAACCTACCTGCTCAATGATGCGAAAAACTTCTCATTACAAAACGGGCGGCGGGTAGACCTGGTGGCCGAGTGCAGTGGCTCAGCCCAGGGTCTGGAGATGGCACTGCGCCTGGTTCGCCCACGCGGAACAGTTATCCTCAAAAGTACCGTTGCGGATATGAGTACGTTACATCTGGCCCCCATCGTGATCGATGAGATTTGCGTGCAAGGCTCACGGTGCGGCCCCTTCGCACCCGCACTTCGTGCCTTAAGTCAGCACCTTGTCGATGTACGCCCACTGATCAGCGCGACCTATCCATTGGATGATGGGCTGGAGGCTTTTCGATATGCCGGGCAGAAGGGTGTGTTGAAGGTGTTGGTACGGGTATAGTGATGTGAAAGACGAATAATTATCATTAGACAAGGTTCAAACTTGCTTGACAGTCTGAGCAATCCAAATTAATTCTGAAACCGCTCAGGAAGCCATTTCGGAATTAATTTTTAACGGCCTGGATCGTTCAAACTGTCAAGTAAAATGTACCTGATTTGAACCATGCCTTAGATATACTTTCATACTGATGCATGGAAGTATGGTACTAATTTGTTGTATTATAGCTATCAATATGCCGATCAGTTTATGTAGTTGAAAATATCCTCCTGCCATATGCTATAATGGGTTTAGAAATCCTCAAAATGTGCGAATTGGAGTAAATACTCATGGCGAGAACCTATAACAAACCTCCGCTTATTGAGGCCGTATGTGATTTCCGCTTTTCAAGTTCAGAGCCATGGGACTGGACTATTCCGGGACTGTTTTATGAGCAGATACGAGACAGTTTTCCAAATAAACAGCAAGTAAACGTTATCGAAACGAGGGTCGATCAAAGCGAAAGCAAGATCGTTCAGCAATCACAGACTAAAATGCAATTTATAAGCCAAGATGGTACTGCAGTCATCCATGTTGGTCCTGATAATCTTTCAATTCATCAGCTACCACCTTATAATGGTTGGGAACACTTTAAGGCAGAAGTCTTGAAGTATCTGTCAGTGTACTGTAAGACGGCAAATTTGGAGAGCTTAGTCAATGTGATCTTACGTTATGTGAATCGCATTGATATTCCTTTCACGGAGTTTGAACTTGAAGATTACTTTCGTATATTGCCGCAAGCTCCAAATCCTATACCCCAGATGTTCCCCAGGTTCCTTCTTAACGTAGATGTTCCATATCATGTATTACAAGGTAACCTCAGAATTACTTTCGGAACTGCGATTCCTGAAGGAGAGGCTAAAATCGCGTATCTGCTGGATCTCAGCATGTTTAGTTTAACTTCTGCTGTTCCTTCTAAAGACGAAGTTTCAGACTGGCTTGAGGTTGCGCATAAACATTTAGAGGATGCGTTTGATGCTGCTTTTACAGAAAAAACACATTGTGAGATTTTTGAGGAGGTGAGCAAGTGAGCCGAGCTAGTACTTACATCTATGATGAAACTAGATTCATACCTACTGAGTACCCTATGGGTTTTGAACCTGTTAAAACATGGTCAGAGACATTAAATGCCGACCAAACTACAATTCCTAAAGTTGAATTTGATGGCTGGTACTTCAACAAACTAGCCAGATCGGTCGAAGCTGCGGTGTATCAGATAAAAGAACAGTTTGCCCAACGGCCTTTTGCCTCTATGAGCCTGACGCATGTATCATCTTATATCTGGGAACAAATGGAGTCCAATCTAGAGCAGGATATCTGGGTAGATATGCCTCCTCTCTCCACAGAAAAAGTGGTGATGCATGTACAGGACATAGGGTTTGGAGAGCCTCTTGCAATGCTTGATCTGCTACCTGAAGAATAAGTAGCTTTTGGGAGTATGTTACGTGGTAAGTGAAGATCTATGGTATGAAATAGTAGACGGACCAGATCTTGAACAAGGCGATTTCATCTCCTATCTCCCTACGTTTGTTCCAGAATACTCTTCTGACTTAATCCAACAACCATTAGTACAAAATGTAATAGAACGGGACATGGCTGGAAAAATGTATAGGTACAATGTTGTAATAATGAGCCAATCTTGTGATCTGGAACAGCGCAAACTTAAATTTGTGCTTGTCTGCCCGTATTGGTCCCTAGAGGATTTAGGAAGAAAGGAGAAAAAATTTCTAGAACCAAAAATACAGGAAGAAATCAGAAAAGGCAATATGTACAGCTATCATATGCTAAACGAATGCCGATTGGACGAAAAGAAACAAGGGATACAAGTAGTAGAGTTTAAATCAGTGTTTAGTGTTCCTTTTGATTTCTTAACTAGTTTTGCTAATGCCCAAGGCAAACGTCTAAGGCTGCGTTCACCTTACAAAGAAAAGCTATCACACGCTTTTGGAAATTCCTTTTCTCGCGTAGCTCTGCCCGTAGATATTCCTTCATTCTCGAAGAAATAATGACTATTTTCGTCTCTCCTCAGCTTTATATACACTTAGGGCTTCAATGAAAGTGCGAGTGTAACCCACTCCATCAAACCATTGTGACTAATCCCCTTGTGTACTATGGCAAGCAACCGTATACTGATAATATGTATTGCCAAAGAAATGTTTCCCATACGTACAAAAAGGAGCCATATGAGCCAGGATAATCAACCACAATGGAATCCGTCCCCTGATAATTCATCGTGGCAACAGCCTCTACAACCCCAACAACCTCAATATGATCAATCGCAGTGGCAGCAGCAGCAATATGGTCAGCCCCAATGGCAGCAGCCTAACCAGTATAACCAGTATAACCAACCACAGTATGGTGCGAACCAGTATAATGTCCCATCGTATGCACAGGTTCAACCGCAGGCGGACAATAACGGTAACTTTTTTATGCGTTGGATCATGATGCGATTGGCGATGAGGGTGGCATTCCTGGTCATTGGCTTAATGCTGTGTGGTGGCTGCGCGTTGTTTGTCTTTCTCGCTACCATGGCACAACACTAACGACCTGTCACTTGTAATCTGCATGCTCCAACGGTATACTAGTGGCGCGATCACTGGGCAATGACGCGTTAGAAAATGTTCATCGGAGGAAACAATTGTATGGGCTACGATCCAAACCAACCGTATGGTGCAGGACAGCCGCCACAACCATCTTATGGTCAACCACCAACACAATATAATCCACCACCGCCAGACTATGGGCAGCAAGCGTATGGGCAAGCACCGCCCATGTATGGTGGTAGTGTTCCACCAATGCCAAACTATGGGCAACCGCGGAAGAAATCTTCACTGCGCTGGCTTTGGATCACCCTTGCCATTGTCGGTGGCCTACTCGTCCTGGGCTGTGGTGGTTGTGCCATTGCCAGCTACGCGGGCATCGGCTACTTCGCTAAGACGATAGCCGGACCAAGCGTTGCCGTTACCGCCTACTACCAGAACATCAAAGATCAAAATTATGATCAGGCCTATACCTACCTGGATACCAGCGGGACCGTGCAGAGTCAAATCGTTAACGCGTCTACGTTCGCACAGTTAGCGCAGTCGCAAGATAAGGTCAAAGGCCCGGTGACTGCCTTCTCGCAAACCAACATCAGTACTGATAGCACCAACGGTGTGAATACGGCGAGCGTGACTATGTCCGTTACTCGCAACGGAGCGGCGTATACGGTGCAGTTGCAGCTCAAAGAAGAGAACGGTGCCTGGAAAATAACCAGCTTTGACAATATATGAACGATTATGATCTGATCGCGCCTTTTTACGACGTTGAACATGCACTCTTTTTGGAAGATGTAGACCTCTACCGGGACTATGCGACCCTCTGCACTGGCCCTTTACTGGAACTGGCCTGTGGCAGCGGACGGTTGCTACTCCCACTTGCCCAGGAGGGCTACAGCCTCACAGGGGTAGATACCTCCGCCGCCATGCTCGCCATAGCTCATGACGCCTTGCAAGAAGCAGGAGTAGCAGAGCAAGTTACATTGGTGCAGCAGGATATCTGCAATCTGCACTTGCCGCAGAAGTTTAGCCTGGCATTTATCGCGCTCGGTTCATTCGCGCACCTCACCTCGCGCAAAGCGCAGCAGCAAGCCCTGGTAGCAATTCGCGCTCATATTCCCAAAGGCGGCACATTGATCGTTGATATCAGCAACGCGGACGCCCGCTACATGGAAAATATGAGCGGCCAACTGCTCGTCCAGGGGACATGGCATAGGGACGATAGCACGATCCTCACCCATATGGTCAGCCCGGCTTCCTCTCCTACAACACATCTGCTTGAGTTAACACATTTCTATGAGCAGCATGTCCAGGGTGGTCAACTTAATCGTACCGTTATCACCACCTTCCTCTACCTGTTCGAGCGCAGCGAGATGGAACTACTACTGGAACAGGCTGGTTTTACCATCAAAGATGTCTACGGCGACTATGACCTGAGTCCTGCCCTACTGGAGAGCAAACGGATGATTTTTATCGCGGAGGCCCGATAACGCTCATGACAAACACACCACTCCATGAATGGAATTTGCAACCGGCGGTGGCGATGTCACTCCAAAAAGAACTGGCGGCACGCGTTATACACACCGACCAGTTGCCAGACGAAATACGCCTGGTGGCCGGAGTAGATATGGCCCTGAACGAAGAAACCAACATGGCACGCGCCGCCGTGGTGTTGCTTTCCTATCCCACTATGGAGATCGTGGAGCGGCACGTTTATGAAGAGCCGGTACGCATGCCCTATATTCCAGGGCTGCTCTCGTTTCGCGAGATACCGTGCATCCTGGGAGCATTTGCCCAATTGAGTACACAGCCCGATCTGGTGATGGTGGATGGGCAGGGCATTGCCCATCCGCGCTACCTGGGTATCGCCTCACACCTGGGCCTCTGGCTCGATCTGCCCACCATTGGCTGTGCCAAATCGATCTTACGTGGCAAGTACGACGAGCAAGCTCTTGGGGATGAGGTTGGCGCGTGGCTCCCCCTCATCTTCAAAAACCAGACTATCGGGGCCGCGTTACGCACGCGTAGCCACGTCAAACCGATGATTATCTCGCTGGGGCATCGCATCAGCCTGGAAACAAGCATACGCTACGTCCTAGCCTGTGGCAAAGGGTACCGTCTACCGGAACCCACCCGCCAGGCCGATAAACTCTCCAAAGATAATGCCTGGCGCGAACCCGTCGAAGAAGGCTCTCCTACATTGTGGCAATAATGATGGCTTCATGTAAGAGATGTTGAATGCTTCCCCATGGCTACCACACTCGACTCCAAAATCATGCGCATACCATATTTGGGGCGTAGGGTTATGCGTGGTTGTGGTACGGCTGGGAAACCGGGTACCAGGCGTGGCACATACTGTTGCAGGATCGTCGCTAGCAAAAGCTTGGTCTCCATTTGCGCGAATGGCATGCCGATACAGATGCGGGGGCCACCACCAAAGGGGAAGTAGGCCCATTGTGGCACCTTCTCCTTTTCGCCTCGTGCCGGGTCCCAACGCTCAGGACGGAATGCATCCGGGTCGCCCCAAATCTCTGGCTCGTGATGCAGCACCCATTGGCTGAGCATGAATATGCTTCCAGCGGGGAAGTGGTAGCCAGCGAGGTCAAAGGCAGCAATCGCCGTACGCCCCTGTATCCAGGCGGGCGGGAAGACGCGCCATGACTCGTTCATAACCCATTCCAGGTAGGGCAGATATGTCAGGTCTTCCACGGCGGGGGCGCGACCAGCCAGCACGGTCTGGAGTTCTGCGAGCAGTTTGTCCCGTACTTGTGGATGTTGCGAAAGCAGATAGAACGTCCAACTGAGCGTGTTCTGTGCCGTTTCGTGACCGGCGGCTACGAAGGTCAAAACCTGGTCATGCACCTGCTTGTCCGTCATGCTATTGCCTTCGTCCTGCGCGGCAAGCAGCATCGAGAGCACATCGCCAACGTCGCGTCCATCAGCACGGCGTTCGGCAATCAGCCCGTAGATGAACTCGTCCAGCGTGCGTCTGCCCGCCGCGTTTTTGCTCTCACCTGAAGCCTGAAATGGCAAGCGTACCACCTTCAATCCGCTTAATGTGCGGATGGGATTCTCAATGACATCGGTAAAGGCCTGCCCTAGTTCAGCAATAAGTGTGTGTGATTCGACGTTGAAGAGCGTTTTAGCGATGATGCGCAGTGTTAGCTGTTGCATGGCTGAGGCGATGTTAAGTTCTGTTCCTGCTTGCCATCCCGCCAGCATTTCTTGCGTTTGCTGCACCATCGTATCGGCATAGCTCTCGACACGGCGTTTGTGGAAGGCTGGCTGCACGAGCCGTCGCTGCTGGCGATGAAAATCTCCTTCAATCGTGAGTAGCCCATCACCAAGGAAGGCGCGTAAGTTTGGGCCACCGCGACGATTGGCCTTGGTGAAATTCTTGGGCTGCTCCGTGAGGACATAGCGTATATATTCTGGTCGGAAGAGTAGGACGATGGGTGAGCCACCCAGGTGAATCGTCGCCATATTACCATACGTTGTTTGCATCTTGCGTACGAACTGGAGCGGGTTGCGCTGGAATTGTAAGGCGTTGCCTACGATGGGTAATCCTTTGGGGCCAGGAGGAAGAAGGGTAGCGGTCTTTGGCATATGTTTTATCCTTGTTGCCTTTTGAACACAGGAATGGTGAAATAGAACGTCGTGCCTTCCTGGAGACTTGATTCAAAATCGATGCTGCCGCCGTGCTGCTCCACGATCAGTTTGGCAATAGAGAGGCCGAGGCCGTAGCCGCCCATACGGCTTTGCAGGGTATGATTCGATTGATAGAAACGCTCAAAGACGTGCTGGTGATCCTCCTGGGGAATGCCGTAACCGGTATCTGTCACCGAGATCATGACAAAATCTTCGTTGTAGGGACGCGCCCGAATGGTGACTGTACCCTCCGGTGGCGTAAACTTAATGGCATTGGCGACCAAATTGTTGAGTACCTGCTTCATACGCTGCGGGTCGGCATAGAGCAAAGGCGAGGGCAAGGGAATTTCCTTATTGATCACTACACCGGCTTTACGGGCCTGTGGTTCCATGCTGCTGACGACCTGCTTTGCCACAACGCGGAAGTTTACCTCTTGTTGCTTGATTTCAAATTGGCCGACATCCGAGCGAGTCATGAAAAGGATATCTTCTACAATGGCAATCAGCTGTAGTACCCCTTCCTGGGTATATTGCAGATATTTCAATTGCTCCTGATTGAGTTCACCCATGTGGCCCTGGCTGAGTAGATCGATGAAGCCGTGGACGGAGTTCAATGGCGTGCGTAGCTCGTGCGAAACCATAGAGACAAAGTTCGCTCGTACACGGTTGGCAACCTTGAGGGCTGACATATCGCGGGTGGTAAAGACGACATGACGTTCGCCATTGCCAACGTCAACTGGGGTAATGCTGGCTGAAACCTCGCAAGTATCACCGATGATCAATTCTTCATTGGGTAATGGCTGCTTGAGCTGGAGGACGCGTACTAATGGACAACTCGAAGTGCCGCATAATTCCATCTTATTCAAGTTCCGGCAGTGCAAAACTTCTGGACACCCATGTCCAATGGCTTTTTCAGCAGACCAGCCCAGGACTGTGCTGGCGGCGGGATTGAGATCAAGCACATGGAAATGCTGATCCAATGCAATCAGTGCGTCTGGCGTGTGAGCGACAATCTCCGCTAAATAAGGATGGGTACTCGCTTTCACAGTGGGTGCAATTTTCTGTTCCTGACTACTGCCGCCCTCATTCTCCTTACACTCCTCATTACCGTCACTATGCTTTTTATCAGTATGCTCGATGGAGGCTGCCAATGTTTTTTCCTCTACAGAGAGCGAAGATACGTGCGTATGTTTATATGTACGCTTTGTCAAAACACGCGTCCCCCTATTTCCCATTGAACTTATAGCCACTACCACGTACAGATATAATATGCTGTGGCTTATCGGGATCAGCTTCTAATTTCACCCGTAAGCGGCGAATATAGACATCGACAATGTTGCTGTTGCTTTCATTGTCGTTCCATACCTCCGAGAGCAGTTGTTCGCGCTTGACAACTTGCCCTGCGTAGAGCATGAGCATGCGCAAAACGTGCATCTCCGTGGGGGTAAGGATGATGTGAGGACGGTCGGCTATGACGATCTTTAAATCGGCGGGGAAGAGTTCAAACATGCCACCCCTGATCGATTGATTGTCCACGTTGCCATTCTTCTTATTAACGCGGCGCATCACAGCTTGCACTCGCGCCACCAACTCCTGGTGGTTATACGGTTTGCAAATATAGTCGTCCGCGCCAATCTTGAAGCCCTGAATTTTGTCCTCTATAGAATCCTTGGCCGTCATAAAAATAAGTGGAGTTTCGTATCCCGCGGCTCGCAACTTCGCGGAAAACTCGAAGCCGTCAATATAGGGCATTGTCACGTCAAGTATGAGCAGGTCAGGTTCTCGTTTTTGAATCATCTGCATTGCACCGCGGGGGTTGTCCAGCGTCTCAACTTCATAGCCTTCTTTACGAAGGACAAATTGCACCAGGGTATTCGCAAATTGATCATCATCAACAACAAGAATATACAAGGCTGTCCCCCTCCTTACCAGCATACAGTAATTGTGTGGTTATTATCGCGCTCACTTTCCACTATTCCAATCTACCAGGCTCTTCACGACCCAGGGCAGTTTTCTGGTGTTTATGCTTGGGCGAGTTGCCACCAGCGACGATGAAGAGTTACCTCTCGTTATTTGACTGCATTGCAAATCTGCCCATTGCGGACAACAAATGCAGGGGGCAACATCCGTCATCAACATGAGCTACCGTGGGTATGTCAAAATTTGCATATCGATGGCCTGCGCGACCATCTTATCTCTCCATCGCACGAGGGAAAGCCATACAATTTATTGACAATGTGCTAATTGGCTGTGCAATTGCATAGTACACGTTAATTTCCAGTACTGTCAAGTATATGCCTGGGTAGCTCGCTGCTTTTCAAGGTAAATCATTAAAATGGCCACGTCGGCGGGTGTTACGCCTTCGACACGCGAAGCCTGACCAACTGTCCGTGGACGGGTGAGGAGCAGTTTTTGTCGTGCCTGAGTACGCAAATGTGGGATATCCTGATAGTCAATCGTTTCAGGGATAAGCTGGTCTTCCAGGCGTCGGACCCGATGCACGATCTGCTCTTGTTTCCGCACATAGATTTCGTACTTGACCTGTAGCTCCACCTCTTCCGCGGTCTCCGCCGGCAATACTGGTAAGGTGGTAGCCTCTGTAGCTGCTGCCGCACGCTGTGATAGCTGTTCTACCTGGCTATAGCACACCTCTGGACGCCGCAAGAGTTCGCGTGCCGAGAGCATTTGTCCCAGTGGAGCAATACCCAGGTCGTGCGCGTGCATCTCTACCGAGCGCGACGAGGTAAACGTGATGGCGTCCAACTGCGTCAGTGCCTGTAGAATGTGCGCACGTTTCTGCACAACACGCGCATAGCGAACGTCGTCAATCAAGCCAAATTGGTAGGCGTAGTCGTTCAAGCGCAGGTCAGCACTATCCGGTCGCAACAGTAGGCGATACTCCGCCCGTGAGGTGTGCAGCCGATATGGTTCGCTCATCGGGCGTGTCACCAGGTCGTCAATGAGTACGCCGATGTACGCTTCGTGTCTGCCCAATACAAAGGGCTTCTCGCCGCGCACATACAACGCCGCGTTGATACCGGCCATCAAGCCCTGCGCGGCGGCCTCTTCGTAGCCGGAGGTGCCATTGATTTGACCGGCGAGAAACAGCCCTGCGACAGCTTTTGTCTCCATCGTGGCACGTAGTTGCTCTGGTGGCACATAATCATATTCAACGGCATAGCCGACGCGCATCATCTCAACCCGTTCCAGGGCAGGGATGCTGCGCAGCATCGCGAGTTGCACATCTTCAGGAAGGCTGGTATTCATGCCCTGCACGTAGACTTCCCCGGTGCGCCAACCCTCCGGCTCCAGGAAAACCTGGTGTGTGCTTTTATCGGCGAAGCGCACAATCTTATCCTCGATGGAGGGGCAGTAGCGAGGGCCAATACCTTCGATGACGCCTGTGTAAAGGGGAGAGCGGTGCAGGTTAGCGCGAATAATCTGATGCGTCTGTGCGGTTGTGCGCACAAGATAGCAAGGTAATTGTGGACGCCAGCCGTGCAAATCTTCGTCGGTTAGCGGGTAGAGCGGATTGGGCCGACTACCGGGCAGTTGTACATCTTCCCTGGCCGTTCGATCTTGCGAAAAGTAGAGCGGTGTGCGACTGCCGGGCTGTGGCTCGGTTTTGCTAAAGTCGATGCTGCGGGCGTCGATGCGCGGCGGTGTTCCCGTCTTAAAGCGGCGTATCTGTAGTCCCAGAGCGTGCAGCGCATCGGAGATGCCGAGAGCTGGGCCTTCGCCAGCGCGTCCGCCGGGCGATGTTTTTTCGCCTACCACGAGTCGCCCATTAATGAATGTCCCCGTTGTTAGAATAATCGCATCGGCGTGGTATTGCCAGCCATTAGTAGTGATGACGCCACGCATGCGCGGACGCCCATCGGCTCCCACCTCGCTTATCATACGTGAGATAGTGGCCTGCTTCAATTCCAGGTTAGGCTGGCCCTCCAACACAAATTTCATCGCCAGACGATAGGCCTGCTTATCACACTGGGCGCGGAGTGCCTGCACAGCGGGGCCTTTGCTGGTGTTCAATAAGCGTATTTGAATGAACGTGCGGTCGGTATTACGGCCAATTTCACCGCCCAGGGCATCAATTTCTTTCATCAGATGTCCCTTGGCCGGCCCTCCCATCGAAGGGTTGCAGGGCATGAGCGCGATGCTATCCAGGTTCATGGTCAACAAAAGCGTTTTGCGTCCCATACGCGCACTCGCTAAAGCCGCTTCACAGCCCGCGTGACCCGCGCCCACCACGATGACATCATAGTTTCCCCGTGTGACCTGTTGCGGGGCAATGCTTGTATTCTCCACGGTATTTTCCATTATATTACTTCGCTGGTTCATTCTATAGAACAAATATGCACCATTACCGACATGTATTATGCCCTAGAAGGTATGTTACGTCAATATGTCTGTGCGGAATTGTCGGATTTGCTATGGATTGCGCCATCCGCATTCAAGTAAAACCCACCGGTGATAATTGCCTGTTCTAAACGCAACCTTTTTGCCTTCAGGGTACTTATAGCATATACATGATTAAGCAGTGAAGGAGCCTGGTGTATGCATGATAGATATCCTGTAAAGAAATCTTTATTCTACCTGATCGCTCTCAATATAATACTTCTCTTATTGGTAGTTGCCGATGTATTTCAAATTGGTACTGCTAAGACTGCACACGCGGCAACTTATTCCATTGATCAACGCAGTGCTACCTGTCCAGCGGTGGGAGCCATCACGAGCCAATCGTTGCTGGTTGTTTTACTAGACCGCTCCGGCAGTCTTACCTATGAACCCGGTGCCACGGACCCGGATGGCTACAGCACCAGTATTACAAAAGCTCTGGCCGATTTATGGCCTGGATCGATGGCGGTCATTCCTTTCAGTAAAGATACCACAGCAGTCATAGGGCCTTACGTTCTCGCGGATCAAGGACAGCGCGACCAGCTCAAAAATGCTGTACAAAACTACCCAATCGGGGGCGACACCCCGCTCGCACCAGCCTTACACAAAGCTTTCGATTTGCTCAAAGGCGCAGCAGCAGGCTCCCGTGCGGTGATCGTGACCGATGGCAGTCCAGACCCGGTGGTTATGAACGGAGTGAATCAAATAGATGATGTTGAACAGAATCTTATTCCCCAATTTTGTAACGCCGGTGTTTCGGTCAGCGCGTTTGGGTTAACGCTCGATCTCACACAGTCTGGTGGCCAAACCGCAAATCGGCTCCTCTCTGCTATTGCCACCGGTACAGGTGGGGTCTATAAGAATGTACGCAACTCTCACGACCTGGCACAGGTCGTGATAAAACTCTACGCTGATTGGCAACACCTGATCTTTGTGCAGGCCACCGCAAGCGGCGATAACTACACCGTGCAACTTGATAGCTATGCCAAAAAAGTTGCCTTTGTGACCTTTCGTGACAACAATAACTCCAACGTCTCGCTGAATGGACCAGGTGGGTTGGCTGTGCCTGGCCAGGTCTTGCAGAAGTCAACCGATCGGCACTATGAAATTGATAGCATGACGGTGACAGGCGTAAATCAGCCAGGTCCCTATACAGTGACGGCGGGAGGCGATACCAGCGCACAAGTCTACGCGCTGGTTGAGTCCCATCTCCATGCTCAACTGCTTAAACCTACTTCACAAACGATTGCGTACATTGGGCAACCACTACAAATAGAGGCGGAACTGCTGAACGATAGCACTCCCGTTTTGCCACAGCCTAATGAGGCTACCTTAGTAGCTCATGTCACAGTACAGAGCAACGGACAGACGGTCTTTACTAATGATGTAGAGCTTGTTCAGCAAAACAATGCCGCCATCTTCGCACGCCAGGTAACGCTGCCTGGCCCGGCAACAGGCACTGTCACCGTGGCTATCAAAGCGGTCTACTTACAAATACCCGTTGAAGCATCCGCGGCACACGTTACTATTCCCCTGGAAAAAGTGGTTGTCAAGAAACCATCGTGCTGTCTACCACCTCCACCACCGCCGTGTGGCATCACCTGTCAGGTGAAACGATATTCTAGTGTTTTAGCGATTGGCCTACTGGTACTGCTCCTGCTTCTGCTGTTGCTCTTCTTGTTACTGCGCAAAGGGCCATATGGAATCCTGAAACAGAGAAATGAAGAGCCTTTAGGACAGATACGGCGTTCCATCTTGAGCAAACTTTTCCATAAATCAATCCTAAGTTCACGAGAACTAGAAAACTCCAGCGAGCTTCAATTCTGTGGGGCGCGGTTTGATCTCATCTTTGGTGGCGGTGTTCGGATCAAGAACAAAAACAAGAGCGACACGCCCAGAATCAGGATCAAGAAGGGGACGCAATTTGAAGAGGTGGCACGCGGTGAGGTAGGGTACCTTGATAACGGGGATGCCATCCAGGTTGATAATTGCGCACCTGCAACTTTTATCGACGATACGGTATCGTCAGAATCATATTAGTCGGATAGGAATGTTATCCAGTTATTAGCTGGTCAGATGTAGAGGCATTACAAAGAAAGGCGAGGTACATGGCAAAAAAACTACTGGTCATCACGGCAGGAACGGTAGCCGCTGACGTGGGACAAACCATCTTAAAGCAAATGAAGGCCCACCCCAACAGTGAGCTAGATATTAAGGTGCGCTGCATTGATACCGCTTACCTGCCAGAGCGTTATGGGAATCTCCGGCACGGCGAGTGGTTCCAGATGAGCATCAATGAACGCTTTATGAGTGCGCTCTATGACAAAATTGAGGACTATCCACGTCTGGAGAGGATGCTCTTCCCAGGCTTGTTGCCAGGAACCGATGTCTCCGGTGGCGGCAGCATTCGCTACAACGGTGCCGGTGCCGTGGAAGTCAAGCGTGACGAGTTGCGCAAGTGGTTAAGTTCAAATATGACCGAGCTCGCACGGAGTGGCGATGGCAATACCAATGTCTCGATTGCCCTGATCCTCAGTGCCGTGGGGGCCACCGGCAGCGGCTCGATGGAACACCTGATCGATGTGATTGTGGATGCGGCCAACTACGCCAATGTGAAATCGACCGCGCAGTCCACCATTCGCTGTGACGTCTACATTATGCAGCCCTCGCAGGATGTGACTGACCTGGGGCTTGCCAACACCCTGGCCCTCTATTCTGAAATGGCTGCGTCTCAGTTGTCGCAGAGCGGGGCGACTGGTCGCAGCTATCAAGGGCGCAAGATCATGATTGGCTGGGGTAGTAATCGTGCGCTCAAATCTATTGAGCAGTTGAAGGAAGCGGCGGCGACGATTATTCGCTTGAGCAGCGACCCATCCTCCACGTTCGCGGCGGAATTTCAGGAACGAGAAGTAGATAATCATGTGCTGCGTGAACTTGATCCCCTGACCAATCTGCCGATGCACCTCTCCCTGGTCACCGTGGTCACGATTAACCTGGGGCGGTTGGAAGAAGTGGTCATTGAGCGCGATGTGGCTCGTTTGATCGATAGCTTGGTCTTTGATAAAACGGTGAGCAGCACCCAAAATGACATTCTGCTGGGCAAGTTCGCCGATTCCCTGGCTGGTGAGAATGCCGAGGACCGCTATCGCAAACTGATCGGCTTTCTCTCGGAGGGCGTGGGCCTGGGCGGTATGAGGAAGCGGCTCGATTCAATCGTCACGCGGCAAGGCATTCCGGCGAGCGATAAAAGTAACCGTCTGGTACGGCAATGGCAAGAATGCAAAGATGAGATCAAACAAAGCCAACATCGCATCCATGATTATGCGCAGAAGTTTGTCGCGAGTGCTCTTGAAGAGCTAGAACGGAGCAAAGGCGAACGCATCTACCGCGGTGGCATATCGCTCACGGAACTGCGCGAAGAATATAGCTCATTGCAAGTCGTGCTGGAGAATGCACTGAAGATTGCACGCGAAGATGTGCGCAAAACGGTGGATGATGGGCCTATCTTACAGGCGCAGCAAGCATTGGATGGCATCTGGCCTTTTAAGCTGATCAACCGCGGAGCCAAGTTACGGCGTCTCGCCGGAGCGATCAACCGGAACCTGCAAGACTACCTGCAAGAAAATGCGCGTGCCTCGACTATCAACGCGTTAGAGATGTTAGAAGAATATTGCACGGATGTGGTGCGGAATCTGGATGTGGTGCTCGGCAAATTGCGGCGACAACGCGATAGCCAGCGAAAAACCGCGGCGGCCCGCGATTTCAGTGTGGATACCGGGAACCAGCTCAATATGGTGGCTCTTACCAGTGCCGAGGAAATGAGCAATTATGCCAGCACCGTCAGCCTCTTTTCCGCCACGGCACTGGTGGGCGATCAGCTCGCCGAGTTCCGCCAATGGTTGCAAACACGCCCAGAGTTAGAAGACTTGTTTAAGGGCGACCTGAATCGTTTGCTCAATGTTGTTTCCAGTTACGCCAAAGAGAAAATCCAGGCGGCGATCAGGCAGCATTCAGTGCTGGATATCTTACGCCAGGCGGGTGAAGATACGCTGCGGAAACGTCTCTTTGAGGCATCAGCTACAGCAACATCGCTGGTAAGCTACAGCCCTGATTTCGCGCCGAGCCGACGCGAGGCATGGCATGTGAGTGCCTTTTACAAGAACGAGGAAGAGCGCGAAGACCTGCAAAGTGTGATTGATCTGGCCTTCGCACAGGGGCAGTGCAAGTTGCTGCATTCCAGCGATCCGGCTGAGATTTCCATCTTCTATTATGTCGATGGCATTCCCATGTCGGCGGTGGACGACTTGAAAGGACGCTGCCTGGATGCCTTCCTCAAGCGTCGTCAGCAATGGCACCTGCAAAAGACTGCACTCAATGGAAACGCGCCGACATCCAGCATTATTGGCTTCAATCAGCGCGTGGGCGTTCCCATCTTCAGTGGGCAAGACGCGGAGAATCGTGTGCAAGAGACCTGTGTGATTAAACGGCTCTACAGTGTCAAGGGACAAGAGGTTGGCACCTACAAAGTGGAAGATGTGCCCGAACTGGATTGCAAACCGCTCCCTCAATCCCCCACTCCTTCACCCAAAGCGGAACAGAATGGCAAAGGTAATCACGGGAATATCACTGAAAGGCTGAGTGCTCCTCTTGAAGACCTGACTGTACCCACCGAGGGACAGGCTGGCAATGGTGGCAATCATGGGAACACCGCTGAAACGCAAGCTCCTCTTGAAGACCTGACTGTACCCACCGAGGGACAGGCTGGCAATTAAAGGACAGCAGACGATGCATTTCTATCAGAGCGATTCAGGACAAGAGGAAGCCTATCATCAGTTCGCGGCGGTTCCGTTACCCGGAGCGGCGGTGGTGATTGATGTTCGTGAAACCAGTGAATATGATTTCCACCTGCTGGATTACCTGGCGATAGAAGTGGAGGACCTGGCGAGGGAAATGCGCCTGAACCAGGTCCCACGCTGGCGACACCTCGCGGGATGCATTGATTTTTTACACTTGAAAGTTCAAGCACCGCATGCATCGCTACACGAGGGGAGTGACTTTGTGTTGACAACCCGCCATGAACAGCAGATACCTGTACATAGCTTGAACGATCTCGCTTCTTTCGTGGGAAGAGATTACCTCGATTGTGTGCGCAATCACCGCATTCGCGCTATTCAAGATACCAACGATGAGAGAGACGACAACGAGGCGGTCTACATCGACCCGGAACAGCCGACTGTACGCGTGTTTTTCCTGGCGGACATGGAACAGAAGGACTCGATTCAGCGAGCCATGAGCTACGCGCAGTGCTTCAAGCAATGGATGGAGGAGCAACACGGGCCGAAACGCTTTAACCAGGATGATTGCATCCAGGTGATTCTGCTCTGTCTCAACGCGGACGTGACACTCAAGCCAGATATCTTGTTTCCGACTTCCAAGAAGGATACTACCAGGCAGGATATGGCTATTGACCTCTGTCTGCTTTTGCAAAAATATCGCGATGATGCGGCCTATATCGGTGGCGAGGAGCAGGTGCTACATGTAGAGTTACTGCTGTATACCCTGTTACTCTATTGGCCGCAGGTGTTTGAGCATACCATAGACGATGTTCAGGAGCTGGAAGCTGTGGCTTTGATCAATAAGGGCTACGAATTGCCTTGTCCCGTCTATACGCTAGGGATCGCGGCGCGGGAATATTCGGCTCGTTGGGCGGTCCATTGGCTCGACTATGGCGTAACGGCCAAACTGCTCCAAGTTTTGGGGGACAACAAGGTCATGGAGCCAGAAGATGTACGGGACATTTCAGAAAATATAAAGAAGTGGCTGCGTACCTGGCAAAAAGAACTGAAAGACATACTGGCTGCTGAAGCGGTGGTGGAGATCGATGATTTACAGGTATACGGCACGCTACAACAGCGATTGCGGGACACCACCTTTCAGCGCAGTACGCCGACCAACTCGCTGGAGGCCCTCAGCACTTTTTATCAGGGGCTTAGCGAACTCTATGTAGGGCCAGGTGATAACACACTACAACATGCTATGGCAAAAGCAGGAGCCAGCATTACCAGTCAGTTCAAATGGGTCTCTACACAGCATGCGCAGTCCGACCAGGATAGAGCGCACGATGAGTCCCAGGCGAGCGAGTTTTATGAGAAGCTAACTGGTTCATATAGCAAGATCAGACAGTTTTTAAGCCTACATTTCCAGGGTGCGTCTGGCGCACTCCCGCGAGCGGTCTGCCAGCTTTCAGCGTTAACAAAGGAGGCAGAGCGGCTACGCGCTATAGAACAAAATCCGCCAAATATAGAGCAATGCCAGAAGAAATTGATAGCCGAAGGCGAAGAGGCCTATAAAAAATTGCAAAAGCATCTCCAGCTATGGCAGATTCCAGTTCTGGGAGATGTTCTACGTTCCACGATAGCCTCTGTAGTGGTAATGGTTGTGGTGGGCGTAGGGTTAATAGCGGGTGTCAATTGGGGTATTGGACAGGCGCATCTCTTTCCCAATAGCTCTTTTGATATTCTTCATGCATTTGACAGTGCGAGCAACATGCTACTATTAGCAATCAATGCAGTGCTGGTAGTGCTTGTCGTCTTTTGTGAGTTTCTCTACCTCGCGGCCCGTAATAGAGCGTTGCGTAAAGAGCGTGACACGATTCATAGGCAGTTGCGGAACACTGTGCAGGGTCATTTCGCTATGGTACAAGACGTGATCGCCGCTCGCGTTGCATTGAAGTTCTTGCAGTGGTCTGACCTCTATGTGCCTGGAGAAAGCATGAGTCCATATGAGCAGCGTCTCAAGAAACTGCTGGCACAGGTACAGCGTACTCAGGAGCAGGCGACACAGCATCAATCCATGGTAGACGAGCGTATCAAGCCTCTGCTGAAGTGGCAGTACCCTGGGACGGAGGAGGCATCCAGATGGCCTGACTTGACTAATCGTACAGACCTCTTACCGTGGGAACAGCTTGAAGATGCGTTCTTGCGTTCATGTCAAGAGGTGACGGCCGGTTCTTTGCCGCTCAACCTGCTCTCAGAAATGCTCTTACGTCGGCTGGGGAAAGAAAAGCCGACGAACATTCTACAAGACATCATGCATAGACGACTCGCGGGGGCGCGTAAGGATAGCGAAGAGCAGTTTCAAGCTTTGACCGTTATGTTGGTAACGGTTGTGCTGGCCTTAGATATTGTTCAACCCGATGTCAGTGAGATCGTCCCGTTGTTGCAGCAGTATGTCACCTTGCAGGAACGCCATCCGGCAGACACAGCAGTAATGGGTATGGAGCTCTCAGGAGTGCAACGGGCCTTGAAAGAAGCCGTGTTGGCGCAAGCATTGCCAGGGCGCACAAACCTTCCTTCTCCCTTACAGCGCACTATGGCGACAATGGATGTTGAAGAGGTGCTGGCTACCTGGGTTGGATTTCAGCACAAAAGTGACCCGACGCTGGAACACATCCTTACCGCTAATGATGTTGTCTACAACTTGGTTGAACGCCAGGAGACGTTTGCACAGGTACTCGACTCGTTGCGGCTCCAGTCTACCTTGCTGGGCTACCGCGATGACATGACCAGCGAGGATTATACCTATCTCCTGCTCGCGCCAGGAGAGGCCAGCGAGGAATTTCTGCGAGCGAATGATGGCAAAAATGCGCTACTCATTCGCCCGGTGATGTTCCCAGATAAGGAAAAACTTGTGTATATGCACATACATCGCATACGTCAGCTTTCGACAGACGTTCTTTTAGCGACGAAGAAACGCGTGTAGCTGTTCTCCATTGTTGCTATTACACTTAACCAGGAGGATTTATCCTATGCAGATGATCGAATCAAGCGTTACCGAACGCGGAATGTTACCCCTGCCCTCAGCCGCGCTGGTGATCGATATACGTGGTGTGAACGATGATAATGTAAAGGAATGGTTAACTATCGAAATCGCCGATCTGGCAAGTGAGATGAAAACCTACAATGTTCATCACTGGCGTCTCCTGACAGATTTTATCTCACTTATGCGCGTACCCCCCATCAAAGAGGATTCAGGACTTATTGTAGAAGACAAAGACGAGGATGAAGTCCTGGTAGGGCCGATGGGGCGTGTCTATCCAATCAAGACGCAATCCTCTCTGCTTCAAATGGAGTCGCAGAATACCTTGCCGGGGAACAACAATACGCCTTTTGATTTCCTGGAGCAGAAAATTGATGAACTGATCCAAGAGATCAACCGTGTCCGCAATAATCGTATTGCCGCGGTCAATGACTCGAATCATACGGGCATACCGGGACAAAGCGTCCAAGATGCTACGGTGCGCGTGATCTTCCTGGCCGATGCCAAACGCTCAGACACCCTGACCAGTGCAGCCCTCTACGCGGATGCTTTAAAGGATCATTATCGGAAATTGAACCGCAAGGGGTACCAGGAGTTCATCAATACTACGATCCTCTGCCTGGGCAATGATGGCTATAGCGGTCCACCGGCCCGGCTAATTAATGGCCTGATGCGCAATAATGGCTGGACGCATCTCGACGCGCTCATCTTGAGCGAGGACTACCGCGATGATGCCGCCTTGATCGCCGGTACAGTGCAGGCTTACCTTGCCGAGTTGCTGCTCTATGTCCTCCTCATTATTCCTCCGTTTAATGTGGCTACACCAGAGACTACCGATACTATGGCTGTCCAGAAAAACGGCAACGGCGCGAAAGAGCTTCGTCTCCCCTTCCATACGTATGTGGTGGGCCTCGCTGCATTAGAATACTCCGCACGCTGGGGAAGGCGTTGGCTCAATTTTGGCCTGGCCAAAGAGGTCATCAATATCCTGCGCCAGAAACCCACCGATAACAACAAGGAGCGGGTGCGCATCGCGGCGGTCGCCGAGGCCTGGTTCAAAGACTGGCGGGAGCGGGTCCAACGGACAATACCCGACAATATCCCCGGTGAGGTTCCCGCTCTGGATGGCGTGCGCGATGCCCGAAAGGTGTCAGAGAGTAATGGGGATATCTTTACCGATAGCCATTTTAACCTCAATATTCGGCAGAACACGATCAGTGACCTGAAAGCTTATCAGACCAAACTGGTCAATACCTATAGCACCTCTGCTAGCGAGCCAACGATGCAAGATAGTGTGTTGCAAAGCACCCTACAGGTGATGCATGTGCTGCGCGAGAAAGAGAACAAAAGCCTGGCGGAACGCCAGGTCACAGACCTGGGGAAGTTACAGATCGAGGCCGAACAGATTCTCAGTAATCCCCGTTTTTTCTTGGGGGCCACCGGTGCCGTCCAGCGAGCACGCACACAGTTATGGGCATTGGGGTCTGCTATCTCACACTTCCAACAAGAGCATCAGAATAACCCTCTGAATCCTCTGGTGGGCAAGGATGGTTTGCAGAAAAAGAAGGCGGAGTTTGAACAATCCAGCCAGAATTTGATCAACAACCTCAAGAAACATATTGATAGCTTGCCACTCTTTAGCGGTGTGCTCTCCTTGAAGATAGGGCTAGAGGTTCTATCGCTTATTCTGATTATGGCATTGAGCATTATCTCTGTGCTGGTCGGTTTCGCCTGGTTGCATCATGCCATTCTGCGCAATGCCACCAATTTCCTGCCCTTCATTGATACTCCTCTCCTGGGTGTACCGACGCTAGCACTGGCAGGCTGGCTCGTTGTTCTCGTACTGTTTGCTTTAGAACTCTTCGCGCTCCGACCACTGGTCATGGATAAGAAACGTTCCCCTATACGGGTAGAGCTGTTTTTCTGGTTGCTCCTATTGACGTTCTCACTATCGGGTCTGCTGGTTAGTTATACATTAAATACTTTAAGTAATGTATTTAATGATCCCACCAGCTTCCAGTACCTGGCATGGCTTTCGTTCTTCCCGCAGTGGGCGTTTTATGCTGGCATCTTTGTGATAGTCTTCCTCCTGGTTGAGATTGGCTACTTCTTCTGGTGGCTGGATCACCTACAGAAGGAACGCGTACACATTGTTACTGTATTGCGTGAACAACACCGCAACGATTTGACCTCTGTTACCAACTTCATTGCCGACGACCTTGTTCTGGATATCCTCCAGCATGCGGAGTTGACTGACGGGAAAGAAGGCCTTGGCGGTTACTACTTCCGCGTCAATCAGCTCTGCGATACGTTAGACGACGTGGCTGAGAAGATACAACGTCAACAACAACTGGCCGCTAATCGTCTGCTATCGAGCCAGAGTGAGACGCAGCAAGGGTCTGGTTCGACAGTCAACGGCGATGTGTGGTTAAACCTGCATATCCGCGATGAAATGCTGGAAATGGATGCCATAACAGATGTCTACAAAGACTTACGGCAGTCACTGGTCTCAGAGAACGAGGACATACGGGAACTGGCTGAATTTCTATTGCGGGCCGAAGGCGTCGAAAAAGCCGAAGAGATCGGCCAACAATTAGAGGACAAGCCGACAACGGCCAACAGTGAGCAGCATCAGCTGGTACTGCTCATCACAAATCTGGTAGCGGTAGCAATGCGCTTTGCCGTCGATCCGCTCGCGGTCAGGAATAATCATTCTGTGATGGAGCGCTATAAGAACATGAGTGAAGCGGCCCTTCAGCAAACCCCTGCCCTGAACATGTTAGTCAAGACGCTCAATAAAAAGGCAAGCCAGGCTACTTTGCAAGCGCAGACGACTCAAAACGAGGATGATGACGCGGTGGGTAGCACAATTGTCACCGAAGCGGTCGCGACATGGGGCCAAATATTCTGGCAGCATAAAGACCCGCGTCTGGACCAGGCTCTGCTCCAGGATGGTGTTTTAGCCCAACTCATGCGCATACAGCAAAAGCATTATGACCCACGAGCCATTATGCGCAAATTACTGGCCCATTCGGTTCTCTTTGGTCGCAGTTTGAAAAACGGGCGCGGTGGCGACGTCTTCTTACTCCTGTCTCCCTCTCTGCAAAGCCATCGCTTCCGTCAGGGTCTCAAAAGCATGCGGCTCCCACGTATTATCGATTTTCCCGATGGAGAGCGTATCCTGCTCCTGGACATCCAACGCTATGTGGCCGACCCCGTGTTGTTGCCCGAGCCAAGTGTTGTACCCGTACCTGAACTTGAACCTGAACCTGAACCCGCAGAAGAGGATGAAACCGTGAAAGTAGTAGAAGCCGTGGTTGCTCAGCAGGAACCCATTGCTGATGCCCCAGCGGCAACATCAACGAGTAGTTCTCTGGTTCAACCCTGATTGATATAGCAATCATAATTCACTGCTACTCTCAGCTTTCAGAAACTATAGCGCAAAAGACGAAATTGCTATGTAAAATTGCATCCTATCATGTTAGTATAGGATTACACATAGTAGGATCGTTGACTAGATGCCTGAAAGAAAAAATATGGGTAGCAGTGAGAGAGAAACAAGTGACCAGGAGATAGTGTTTGCTCTGGCAACAAGTGTAGCTCCTTTTAATAAGGCCGCTTTTGATAATGCTTTTGCTTTGCTCGAAAGAAAGTATAGGGAAAGGCTCTTGAGAAAGCTCTATGCTATGCTGTGTTATCGGGAACTTGCCGAAGAGATACTGCAAGAGGCATTGTTTAGCGCGTTCCTATCGTTACAAAAGTTCCAGCCGGAACGTATGCGACAACTAAAACCACAAGCCTGGCTGTATACGATTGCCATTAATAGGGCGAAAAAGCATCTGGAGAAAAAGAAACTCCTTGAGATGTCGATACAAAGTGAGGGGTTTGATGTTGAGCTTCTCGATAGGTTAGAGGTACCTAATCAGGAGCGACCTGAGACTATCTCGGAGGCACTAGACATACACGAGCAAGTTTTGGGTGCGATCTTGAAGCTTCCGACAATCTATCGGAAAACTGCTTTTCTCTATTTTGTTGAAGACTATAGCTCTCTAGAGATCGCCAGACTGTTCAATCAGCCAGAGGGAACGGTGAAGTCACACATCTCACGCAGTAGGAAATTATTGCAAGCGTCCTTGAAAACGCTTGTAGACGAGGAAGGATAAGTTATGGAACACGAAGGTAATGAGCAGGATTTCTCTGTAGAACAGGAAATAGTGGAATCGTCGCTCAATCTGGAAGATGTACATACTACCTCACCTCATTTCATAGGTGGGATGTCTCAGCGAGAATTGCTAAATACTGACCCTATTCACTTTTCCGAACGATGGTTGCTCTCTCAGCAACAAGCTTCTGCGCAGGTACGGGTGCAAGCAGTGCAGGCATTACAGGGCGCGACCGATCCAGGCGCAATAGCACAGCTGCTTCAATGGTTACATGATGAGGCGGTAGAGGTGCGGATCGCCGCTCTAGAGGTGTTGGGAACATGGGGAGAACATATACCAGTGAAAGAAATGCTTCCATGTTTGCGTGATGAAGAGGCGGTAGTGCGGATTGTCGCGTTACAGGTGCTGGGTGCATTGGGAAAACGGGTGTCGGTAGAGTATCTCCAGCCAACCTTGCGTGATCCTGATTGGACGGTGCGGGAAACCGCCGTGCTGACACTGGGCAAACGTCTACCTCAGAAGGTGCAAGTGGCCTTGTATGATGAAGAGAAATTTGTTCGTGAAGCGGCGATCTATGCCCTCGGAAGGCGGCTACCCATAAAGAATCTCATCAATGATCTACAACACGGTGAAGTCAAGGTGCGGATCAATGCGGCACGCGTATTGGGAGAAATAGAAGGGCTAGCAGAGCCGACACAGCCAGAAGAGTACGCCGCTCTGAATGCACTCATTGACGCCGTTCAACAAGATACACAGAGCGCGGTGCGCAAGGAGGCCATCCTGGCACTCGGTCAATTAGAAATCGTTACACCACCAGCATCCTTACCTGTCGTGTTACGTGCTGCCTGTCGTGATAGCGATCAGGATGTGCGCAATGCGGCAGAGATTGTGCTTGATGCCAAAGGCATACTTCTGATCCCCGATTCAGATGCTGGTATGCTGTATGTAGGTGAAGATATGGACGCCTCAAGAGCCTTGTGGCCCTCTATGCAAGAAACAGAAACCCACGACGATGTGCAAATTGACAACAAAGGAGCGCAAGCTAATGTGGGAGGCAAGAAAAAGGGGAAAGTGACAAACTATGTCGGGCAACGTTTTGGCAGCTATATTCTCAACGACATCATCGGAGAAGGCGGTCGTGCCACCGTTTACCTGGGCAAGCATATCTATCTAAAAACACAAGTGGCTGTAAAAGTATTGAAGCTCCATTTACCAGAAGGCGAACTACAAGGCTTTCTTAATGAAGCTCAAATGGTGGCGAAGCTCAAACATCCAGCCATTGTACGTGTGCTTGATTTTGGCGTAGCGAGCAATGTTCCTTTTCTCGTCATGGATTACGCTCCCCAGGGCAATTTACGGCAACGCTATCCGCGTGGTGTTCGGGCACCATCAGCAGTGCTTGTACCCTACATCAAACAAATTGCCAGTGCTTTACAGTACGCCCATACGCAAGGGGTCATTCATAGAGATGTGAAGCCAGAAAATATTCTGCTTGGTGCTGATACTGCTCTTTTGCTCAGCGACTTTGGTATCGCGCAACTCGAACGCAACCCTGCCAACCCCTATCAGAATCGGGACAAAGTTTCTGGCACCCTACCTTACATGGCTCCTGAGCAATGGCAAGGCGAGCCGTGTGCCGCCAGCGATCAGTACGCTTTAGCAGTGGTAGCATATGAACTACTCTGTGGAACCGTGCCGTTTCAAGGGGCAACCTTATACGAATTCATGAATCATCACCTGCATGATCGGCCTCCATCCTTGCGAGAGCAAGCCCCGAACGTATCACCCGAGGTAGAAGATGTGGTATTGACAGCTCTCGCGAAAAATCCCAAACGGCGTTTTACCAATGTAGAGGACTTTGCCGACGCGTTCACAGCGGCAGCATCGCCAACATCCTCTCCATATCTGAAACGACAAATGAAGCGATGGCTGCGCTTCATGAAAGGTATGCGGCGTCCGTAACCAGCAACATAACAGGTTTGTTCTTTCTATTCACCAATTGATACACTCTGCTTTCATTTTCAACGATTATAATACCATGAACTATAACAATGCTCATGTTAATATAAACGTGGAGGAAATGAAAGCAAAATTCCAAAAACTATCTCTCAGTGAGATGAATCATGCATATGCTACTATAAAAATGATGAGATATATGTTATACTTGTTGCATAAAATCAATTTTCTTGTATAACTATGGGTAAGGATTGCCTTTAAGGAGGGTATGATGCCCACGAGTAGCAACAAAGATTTACACGTTCAAGATTTCAGAGGAAGACAGTTTGGTAACTACCACCTGATTCGCCCTATAGGGGAAGGTGGCTACGTCCATGTGTATTTAGGGTATGATGTCAGGAACCCAGAGCGAAAGGTCGCTATTGCCGTCGAAATCATTTCCACCTCCCAAGAGGAGCAGGAACATCTCCGCCGAGAGGCTAGAATCCTTTTAGAGTTTGATCATCCTCATATTGTGCGTGTATATGACTATGGTATCGAGGGAAATGTTTTCTATCTCGTAATGAAATATTATGAAAAGGGCAATCTGCATGAGCTTTATCCAAGAGGGAAAACTGCTTCTGTACATAAAATCGTATCTCATATCGGACAAATTGCTTCTGCCTTACAATATACTCACGAGCATGGAGTGATTCATAGAGATGTCAAACCAGAGAATATATTAGTCGATATAAATGAGAACGTCTTATTGGGTGACTTCGGTCTCGCGAAGCAATTGACAAGCATTTCTACAAGTGGTGATGTAATGGGTACTTCGGCCTATATGGCACCCGAACAGTGGGATGGGGATGCCTATTCAGCTAGCGATCAATACGCGTTGGCTGTGGTAGCGTATGAATTGTTATGTGGTAAACCGCCCTTTCAGGGGTCAACCGCGGAAATAGCGGGTCAACATAAGGTTAAAGTTCTTCCTGGCTTCCAACTAAGAAAATTGGGCGTTCCATATAAAGTGGAAAGAGTTCTGCGGCGTGCTTTGAACAAGCGACCGGAAAGGCGGTATGGGAGTGTGGAAGAATTTGCTGAGAAATTCAGGAAGGCAGTTCCATCCCAGCCAACTATTCGACGGGTTAGAATCTCGCGACGTGCTCTATTGATTAGTTCCGTAATTGCAGCAGGGTTTGCTATTGCAGGAGTATCATGGAATCTTCTGGGGAATCCCTACAGAAAACCAGCACCTACTGGAACGTTAAAAACGTCTGCAAATACCTCAGCAAGCAGTGGAACACCAGGGAAGCTAGCATCGAAACAACATCAAACGATCTACACCTTCAAGCAACACCAGGCCGAGGTTCAAGCCGTCGCCTGGTCGCCCGATGGGAAGCATATTGCTTCAGCGGATGCGCAAGGGGCGATCTTTGTTTGGAGTATGCATGAAGCAAAAAAAGTTCGACACGACCATCAAAGCAAGGTACTTTCTATATCATGGTCTCCTGACAGTAAGTATATCGCCAGCGTCAGTCAAGATGGTGTGCTAGACATTTGGGACGCTACCTCTGGCGACATATATCGTACATATACGCAGACAGGGGTAAGGGTTGCTGTTTGGTCAGTAATGGCAGACCTTGCTGTTGGTATAGGGAAAACCGCCCTGGTGTATGACATCCCTATCCAGAGAGGCTTTACTCACGATAATGCTGATAACTCGTTTTCTGATCACGGAGGCACTGTGAATACTCTTTCGTTCTCACCTGGAAGTAGCAAGGTTGCTTCTGGAGGCGACGGTTATACCGTATGTGTGTGGGATTCAGAAAGTGCCCAACGCCTCTATCCCCCCTACAGAGGACATACGGATGAAGTGCTAAGTGTAGGTTGGGCTCCACAACTTGATCTAATCGCCTCGGCAGGAGCAGACCACACCGTCCAAATCTGGGATGCTTCAACTGGAGTTCTGTTCGACTCATATAAGCATGGTGATAGCGAACATGGTTATATGCCCGTGAAAGCAGTAGCGTGGGCTCCTGATGGAGAATCTCTTGTATCGGGCGGTGACGATAATATTGCTAAAGTATGGAAAATCGATAAGTCAATATCAATCTATACTGGTCATTCAGCTAGCGTCAATGCTGTAGCGGTTTCGCCCGATTCTAAATACGCTGTTTCTGGTGGCGATGACAAGATGGTGTATATCTGGAATTTGTAGGCGTGTAACCATGTGTTGGTTCAGGTTAGTTTATGACGCAGAAATGTGGGATACCTCATGCAAGAGCTACGCCCTGCCACAACATTCATACCGTGCTGCTGATCAAGACAACATCTCCTAAGCTTCCCTCGTTTTTACTACAAATCGTAAAAACAGTGGTTCCGGTTCATCAGATGAATTCAGTGCCCATAGCTAAGCAGGTCTATTACTGTATTTACGTGCTTACCATGCCAATTGAAGACTTAAAACTCACTTTGAACAACACTATAAATCAATGCAGTTATTATTAGATAGCAATTGATATAATTTGACATAAAAAGAGGTAAAATGAATGAATTTATTTTATCGATATCAAATTGCCTCTGTAGAAGTATATTAATCACGACAATCTATGTTATACTTGTTGCGTGAAAGCACTTTTCTTGTATAATTATGGGTAGATATTGTCCTAAAGGGATAATAGCCAATGAGTACTGACGCAACCCAACCTTCCGATGATCTAAGAGGAGAAATAGTAGGTAAGTATACTCTGCTTTACCTACTTGGCAAAGGCCATTTTGGCCACGTATATCTGGGTCAAGATAATAGAGACCCAAAGAGACCAGTTGCCATTAAAATCCTCTCTGTGCTTTTAACCGACCAAAAAAGACGAGAAAAGTTCATTGAAGAGGGCAAAACCCTTATACGGCTAACAACGCCACCCCATGAAAACATCGTTTGCGTCTATGAGTACGATGTTGAGCAAAAAAATGCTAAGTTATTGAATATGCCCTTTATCGTCATGAGCCGCGAGGGGGAAAATCTGGGTAAACTCTATCCTAACGGTTCCATTGTGCCACTGGATCAGGTGGTGGACTATATCTATCAATTAGCAAAGGCGTTGGATTATGCTCATGCAAAAGGGGTGATTCATAGAGATGTCAAGCCAGAGAATATCCTTCAGGTGAAAGAAGATCCAGATAATCCTGATAGCGCGGATAAAATTCGACTCAGTGATTTTGGTATTGCCTTTAGACCTGAATACGATCTCGTGGATGATGCTATAGGTACTGCAGCATATATGGCTCCTGAACAGTGGAATCGTAAGCCATGCGAAGCTAGTGACCAATATTCATTAGCTGTTGTAACTTACGAGTGGTTGTACGGCAAACGTCCATTTGAGGGTACACACATCCAATTGGCAAGACAGCATAAAGAAAAGCTTCCTCCCTTTGACCAGGATAGAGGCAGGAACCCGATCGTTCCTCTAGTAGTTGAGAAGGTATTAGCGCACGCCCTCGCTAAGAATCCAGCAGAACGGTATAAGAGTGTGCTGGCCTTTGCCCAGGCTTTAGCAGTAGCCGTTTCTTCAATACCTAAGCCGCTACCGCTTCATCAGACATTTACATTGACACGACGAGAGTGGATCACTGTGTCAGTAGCGACACTAATAGCATTTACTGTTATCGCGGGCGAAAGAGAAATAGAAGTTGTAATTGCCCCCTTTTGGCAACGATTTATGGGAAATTCAAAAATCATGCCAAAGGACAACAGGACACGCTTGATCTTTAATGGGCATGAGGACAAGGTAAGCGCAGTGGCATGGTCGCCTGATGGGAAAAATATTGCTTCTGGTGGTTATGATAATACAGTGCTGGTTTGGGACTTGCATAAACGATTGGTGACACGGCACGACCATGGAGGTAGAGTACTTTCGATTGCATGGTCTCCCGATGGGAAGTCCATTGCCTCCGTGAGTGACGATGGGATACTAGACCTTTGGGACTCTACCACTGGGGAAGTTTATGGGAGATACCCGAAAAATGGTGAGTCAATTGTGCGTGTTGCCGCCTGGTCTGCCAAGGGAGACCTGGTTGTTGGTTCAGGGAATTCAGCCCTGGTGTTTGATATCCCAATGAAATACAGATTCGGCTTGCCGGATCATCCGTTCACTGCTCACACAGATGTTGTGAACGCCCTTTCGTTCTCACCTGATAGCTATAAGGTCGCTTCTGCGAGTGATGACACTAAAGTATACGTTTGGAATCCAGAAAATGGGCAGCCTATCATCCGCTATACAGGACATAAAGCCGAAGTGCGCAGCGTAGATTGGGCACCTCAACTTGACCTGATCGCTTCAGGAGGAAACGACCACACTGTTCAGATTTGGGATGCTTCGCAAGCCAGTTTGTATTATTCATATAGGCATAATGGGACGGTGCGGGCAGTGCGCTGGTCGCCCAATGGACAGTACCTGGCTTCCGGCGGTGAAGATGCTATAGCTCAGCTATGGAAGATCGATGGCTCGTTATCTAGTTATACCGGACATTCTGATAGTGTCAATGCTGTCGCTTTTTCGCCTAATGGAAAATTTGTTGCCAGTGCCAGCGATGATAAGACAGTTCGTGTCTGGTCAGTGCAATAGGTGTATGTGTTACAAAAATTAATCATGCCAGAAGCAACTAGCCCTGGCATGATTGACTTTTCCTTTGCTCCGCAATCCCATTTATACTTAAACCTCAAGCCCTCGAACCCTCGAACCAAACAGTTGACGTGGCACTTGTCCAGTGCTATGCTAAGGTCTAATAGAGCATAGAACAGTATTAATTTAGCAGCAGTTGAGGTGATGGCGTTGGAAAAGTACGCGTCATGGCGTGAACTCCTGGGACAGCTTATCCATAATACTCATGAGCGGCAGCGCATTGCCAACGAATTGAACGTCAGCACTGTGACCTTGACCCGTTGGGTGAATAAAACGTCGCATCCCCGGCCAGCTAACCTGTACCGCTTGCTTGAAGCCTTACCCCAGCATCGCACCATGCTGGTGGAATTGATCGCTCAAGAATATCCCGGCTTCACTGGCACACCTGTTGAGAAGCCAGATGATGGGACGCAAGAGATCCCCTCTGTTTTTTATGCTCGTGTGCTCAACGCGTACTCTACAACACCCCAGGCACAGCGTTTCTGGTCCATAAGCAACCTTATTTTACAACAAGCCCTGGGACAACTTGACCCTGACCATGTTGGGCTGGCAATTACCATTGTGCAATGCATGCCACCTGCAACGGATAACAAGGTACGCAGTTTGCGTGAATCCGTGGGGCGCGGAACCGCTCCATGGGACATGAATTTAGAGCAACGTGCAATTTTTCTGGGTGAAGAATCGCTGGCGGGCAACGTTGTCACCCACTGCCATTATCGGGTGATCCAGAATCGCGCAGAGGGACAGGGTATATTTCCCGCCCACTGGGTGGAATGGGAAGAAGGCGCAGCAGCATATCCTATCCTGCGGGCAGGAAACATTGCCGGCTGCCTGCTCGTCTCCTGCACACAGCCCAACTATTTTCTCCCATTTCGCTGTATGCTCATCGAGCACTATGCCGAACTGATGACATTAGTTTTCGAGCCGGAGGAATTCTACGACCTTCAGCATATAAGCCTGGCTTTCATGCCACACTATCGAACGCAGGAGCAATACCTGTCAGGGTTTCAACAGCGCGTATCGAATGTAATGTTGCAAGCCATGCGCAACCGCCAATCTATCTCTTATATAAAAGCCCAGTTGTTGGTATGGCAACAACTCGAAGAGGAACTTTTACAACTTCCACCGTATATGCAAGAATAATCATGTCAATGTGGGTGAGCCACTAAACTACAAAGGAGTTCAGGCTATGGCAAAGTCATCAGACTCGTCTCAGGAAGAAAATGCGTTTGTGATTGATGAAAGCAGCATGGAGATGGCATGGCTGCTCAATCAAAACCTGGTACTTACAAAGGGCATGGGGGGACTGTTCCCTGAGGAGTTTGACCTTTCCCAAGCCAGTAGTATGCTGGATATTGCCTGTGGGCCTGGTGGGTGGGTGCTTGAAGTGGCGCGTGAGTACCCCCATATCGAGGTGACTGGCTTTGATGTCAGCAAACAGATGATTGATTACGCTCGCGCTCACGCTAAGGCGCGCGGCCTGGAGAATGCCCATTTTGAGGTGATGGATGCGCTGAAGCCACTGGATTTTCCCACTGCTAGCTTTGACATGGTGAACGCTCGTACCATCGTTGGTTTTATGAATCCTGACGCGTGGCCTCTGCTCATACAAGAAATGATGCGGGTGTGCCGACCGCAGGGCGTCATTTGCCTGACCGAATTTGAGTTACCTATGACCAACAGTCTCGCCTTCGAGCAGATCAGCGAAATGGTAGTACACGCCTTTCAACTGGCCCAACGCAATTTTTTCGCACACACCAAATATTTCGGCACTACCACTATGCTGGGCCGCTTACTACGCGATGGTGGTTGCCAGGATATCAAGAAAAGGGCCTATGCGATAGATTTCTCCGCCCAAACAGCCGAGCACGAGAGCGTCTATCAAGACTACCAGATTGTCTATCATTTAATCCAACCTTTCCTCATCAAAATGGGCGTCACCACGTCGGAGGATATTCAATGGATCTATCAAAATATGCTGGCCGAGATGCTCTCCGCCGATTTCAGTGGCATCTGGTACTACCTGAGCGTCTGGGGTAAACGCCCGTAAGAACGTAGGGATAGGGGCGCAACGCAAGTCATTGCGCCCAATAGGTGGTAAATCACGGGAAAAAATAGTTGACGAATAGCCCCAAGCATGATACTATCATGGCATCACAACACAACAAGCAAGGGGCGATGGCGGAATGGTAGACGCCGGAGACTTAAAATTTCCTGACCGCAAGGTCGTGAGGGTTCGACTCCCTCTCGCCCCACTCAAGGCTAGAAGCGCATCGAGAGCAACTTTACAAGGTTCAGTTGGTCGCGGAGATGCTCTCTTCAATTCAACAGTGACAGTTTCACCACCAGCAATAAGCTGTCGTAGTGTGGATTCGCTCAACTTTAGCATTCGTCCCTCTTTCACAAACCTATAAACTCATGCCACATTATAGCATCTCGTGAGGAGATTCTTGAGCGAATGAGGAGATTCTTGAGCGAATGAGGAGATTATGAGGAGATTCTTGAGCGAATGAGGAAATTATGGAGAGATTATGACGAGATTTCCGTCGCATGGCGGGATTATGGAGAGATTCTTGTTAGCTATGGCGGATTTATGCTGAATAATTCCTCCATAATTCCGCCAAACACTTAGGGACTCTCAAAAAATAAAGCATCCCAACAAACAAGGGTAGGGTCCACTAACCTGGAGTCGATATTGGCGCAATACTCTCAGCCAGAACAAGCTTACGAGGACGACCTCGTGGCCGTTTTGGCTGAGTTAGATCAGGAAGCGGCCTTGTGCGAGGACGACCTCGTGGCCGCTTCTGAGATATTGACATCTCTTGCAAGAATGGATGAGATTGCGGCTCTGTTGGCAGAGAAGAGAGAATATCGACGCACCATTTTTCTAAAGAAGACCATCGCTGGAGGTGGGTTTCCACCACCTGCATGGCTTCTTTGGTCAGCTTTACCCCAGTCTGATAGGCGTTTGTGACCAATTCAACAACCGGATGCTTCCCTTTCCACGTCATCGTTTGAGCAAAGTGGATAACGGCATCCACGGAGTCGAGCAAGGCTCCATTCCAGTGTTGCTCTAAAATACCCCAACAGCGTTCAACTGCATTGTATTTACTATGGTAAGGCGGATAATACGCCAAACGGATGGTGATGTGATAGTTTTGTGTAAATTCGAGCAAACGCTGCATAAATTGGGTACGATGACTGTGATTCTCTGGTCCATTATCCAAATTGATAACAAGCAGCCTGATCTGACAAAAACGCTCTTTCACGCTTTCCCACCACTGAATCAGCCGATCAACGAGGCAGTCGCTGGTGACTTTGGATGTGACTCCATACAGAAACAACTCATCCAAAGCGGGAAGGAAAATGCCCACCGGTGTTACGGTAGTTTGTGCCTCAAAATCATGATCAGCCGCTTTGGTCAGTACCCGGTTTTTCCCTCCGCGTGCGAAGGGACCGATTTTGACCACCGCCTTGGCATCCATCGAGAGGCGTAAGGTTGAACCTTCTGCATCGGCCTCCGCATTCACCTCTTTTAGGTGATCAAAGATGGCATCGGTTTCCGGAAGTTTTTTTGGGGTTGCGTCTTCGCCACCTTTTTGAGCGTGTAGCCCTGTTTGTTGAGCTTGGTCGTGATGGTAGCTGTCGTTGGTAATTGCGCATCCGTGTAGTGGTAGGTCGTGACCAACTGGCGGCGGACTTCTGCTGCGGTCAGACGTGTGTACAGCCGAGCACTACGAAACTGCGGATCAGCTTGGCTTTGCCCATCCACGATGGCGGTAATATCCTTCAGCAAATTTGGCAGATGCTCTTCGCAGCGTTTTCTGCCTCGTTGGTTGAAAGCATCCACACACACCACCCCGCTTTTGAGTTCATGCTCGCCTTTTCTCATGAGTCCACGATTCCAGCCCAACTCTTCTTCAGCTTGTCGCTGCCCTCCTTCTCCCAATGCTCGTACCGTCCTTGCCATAAAAAGACGACGAGCACAGCCTTTTAGCTCTTTTGCTGTTTTGATCAACAACTCTTTCACTTCTTCCGTTAGATCCAACTTCCATCCTCCCAGATCTTTTTTACTTCTAGTCTACCATCTCTAGGCAAGGTGATATCTGGGATGATTTAATCTTTTAGAGTCCCTTAAAAGAACCAAGCTTATGGCGGAATTAATCGAGAGGCAACATATTTCAATAGCAAACAAGTGCTTTAGAGCCAGCCGCGTTTCTTGAAATACCAGATTTGTAGGGCTGTAATCAGGGCCATGAAGGCGAGCGTGATCCAGAAGAGAGAGCCATTGTCGTGTTCCACCTGTGGCAGGTGTCCAAAGTTTTGGCCAAACACGCCGGTGATGAAGGTGATGGGCATAAAGATGGTGGCGAGAATAGTGAGCTGCTTCATGATTACATTGAGCCGATTGGAAACCGTGGTCAGATACACATCGAGCATGCCACTCATCAGGTCGCGGTAGGAATCGAGCACTTCAAACGCCCGGATCAGGTGGTCATGTACATCCGCGAAATAGGGCTGGGCTTTGGCCGGAATGAATTTCCCGGTGCGACCCATCAGTGCATTGGCGACTTCGATCTGTGGACTGATGACACGGCGCATCTGCGCTAAAGAGCGTTTGATGCGGAAGATACGAACTTGTACGTCATTTGAGGTGGAGTTTACCGTCACATCTTCCAGGTCATCAATAATTTCGTCGATGTCATCGAGTACCGGAAAGTAACTATCGACGAGCGTATCGAGGAGAGTATATAAGAGCAGGGCTAGACCCTTGCTCATCACATGTTCATCGGCGTTTTCCCCGTGGGTATCTGTGAGCAGGGAGTCAAGCCAGGGAAGTGATGCGCGATGCGCGGTAATCACAAAATTCTTCCCAAAGATGATATCAAGCTTGGGCGTGTCTGCCTCTTCGGTTTGTGTATCAAATGACATGCCGTGGACAACCATGTAAAAGTAGTGCTCTTGCTCGGTAAATTTCGCCCGCTCGTGCTCCTCACCCATGGTTTGCAGCGTGATATGGGCGAGTCCAAAGACGCTCTGTAAGAGAGCGTGCTGGGGACTACTATCGCCCAGAATATCGACCCACATGAGCGCGTCCGGGTCATGCAAAATCTCTTGCCATGTTTCAGGCGGATTCTTTGTACTGAGCTTGCTGTTTTGCCAAACAACCGTGCGTAGTAGTGTACTCTGCTGTAGTGGCTCGTTTTGTCGTGGTTGTACCTGTTGCATGGGTGATTTCCTTCATTCCTTGTTTGTTCCTTCGGGTGAGCTTGCGGTTCTAGCGGAAGCTATTGTTACGTCCTTGCCACTGTCTGTGCTGCTGCCAATTGTTGCCCTTTGCTCTCCATTGTGGAGGACGGCACCGAGGGATTCTGTCTGCGCAATCTGCCTGTCATATAGATGAAGAAGACCAGGATCAGAATAGCTTCGATGATATTCAGCACCTCGACAAAGGGAATAGAGGTGAAACCAAGATCGAGGTTCCAGTTGTTTATCGTCGTGCCGGTTGGGCCGGGCAAGAGCGCGATAACAGCCGTGCCGTTCCAGATCATATGCTGTAGCACGGCATAGGCCCAGCAGCCAATCGCCTTCCAGAAACGTTGCGGCCCCTTAGTGTGTACGAAATAATACCAGCCCAGAGCCACCATGGCTGTGCCAAAGCCGTGCAGGAGGCTCGCCGCCGTGCGCTCTAGCGCGACGCTTAACCAGTCCTGGTAGCCGGAACCGATGTAGCCCATCGTCTCAACTATGGCAAAGCCTATACCCGCGGCCAGCCCTAGCGTAAATGCTTCCGCTGCACCGCGGACCTTCCCGATGAACAGTGCCACCCCTAACGGCTTCACCGTCTCCTCGACCAGCGGCCCAACGAGCGCGACAATAATGAAGATGAGATTGAAGGTGGTAAAACTGCCACAACCTGGCGCATTAGGATTATCAATGCACAGTAAACTTGTGGTACTCTGCCCACGCGTAAGCAGGAAGAGGAGTCCCAACTCCAAGAGCAGTGCCAGGCCAATACCCAACGTCGCCCCACTGGTCAGGGCCAGTGTGAAACGCCGCCAACTCGTCGACCAATGGGGGGGGAAGCGCAGTCGGCGCACACCAAGTGAAAGCAATGTCAGGGCTGGGAAAAGAGATGCCAGGATAATCAGGAAAATGGTCAGAGCGGGAGTCGTCACCGCCTGTCCATTGACCTGTAAGGCATAGCCAATGCCCAGGACGAACAGGTACAGGACAAGGAAGACCCAGAACCACGGCAGCGCGAAATTGGCCGAAGGTTTTTTGAGTAATCCGCGGATACTATGATACAGGCTAAGGCTGCCGCCAACGAGACCCGCGAGCGCAAAAGCGGTAAACGTCAGCACGCTGCTAAAGTACTGGCTATCACTGAGGTTACTTACAGTGGGATTGATCGACTTACTGATGACGATGAGTACCATCAGCGCAACAGCAATAAAGCCTCCGATAAGTGCTAAGCTCGATCCCACCAGCGAGATAATTACCATTGTTAAACGATAGCCATCTCTGGGTGGTGGCGCGGGTTGCCAGCCATAGGGAGGAGGGTAGGCAGCATAGCCATTGTAGCCTGGATAAGCCCCGTAGGGATACTGTGGTGGATATCCAGGTGCATAGTTCGGTGGATAGCCCTGGAAACCAGGATGGCCGGGATAACCTTGCTGAGGCGGAATACTACCCTGTCCCTGGTAAGGAGGATAGGGAGAATTGGGAGGGTAGCCCTGCCCCTGCTGAGGTGAATACGCTGGACGGAATAGTGGTGCCTCCGAGGGATAGACGGGCAACGCGCCTGTGACGTGTTCGCGGTGCGAGAATTGCCGCCAATCATCTTGTTCCGGTGGCTGCTGCGGCTGTTGAATTGGCTGTTGTGGTTGCTGTATAGGCTGCGACTGGTTGTGTACCTGAGAAGGAGGGGAAGCAGGAACTCGTACAATTGGGTGCGGCTGCGTATCCTCTTCGTCCATTGAGCCAGTCGTACCCATTGTCCATTGATCACCCCATGATTCAGAGGCTGATCTACGATTCAGCGCGTTAGGGTCGTTGGGGTTTGGCGTTGGCCCTCTATATTCAGAACTCACTCTGTTTTGCCTTCTCTCGGTAATATTCCAGTTTCAGCTAAACGCCCATCTAACCCTACCCCAGCCCCAGGGTACCCGCGAGGGGTTACCTGTCTGGGGGACAGATAACCCCTCGCGGGTCTTTCCCGGGAGGTTTTTTGCACTGCCCAGTTTCAGGGCCTGTCCTTCTGAGCGCAGCGGAGAATCTGTGTGCAACG
>JBPCJY010000204.1:0-5780 GCA_051004815.1 Ktedonobacteraceae bacterium | reverse complement strand
TAGTAGGGGCGACCCTTGCGGTCGCCCTGGAACCGGAGGCGGTCGCCCTGGAACCGGAGGCGGTCGCCCTGGAACCGGAGGCGGTCGCCCTGGAACCGGAGGCGGTCGCCCTGGAACCGGAGGCGGTCGCCCTGGTAGGAGCTATGCATATACACCCCTACATTAAAATGCTTCAATGTAAGTGTAGCATAGTAGAGCACGCCTGTCGAGGTCAGTTTAGAAAATCTAACCATGGAAAACGAGTCTCTGTAGCACTTTTGCCCTTGACTACAACCGTTCAGCGTGCTACTCTGCTTGCATTAAGAAGAACCTCATCGTTACTAGCGCAAGGAGCCTCCTACATGCAACTAAGAGCGGCAGTTATTCAACTCAACTCGCGTGACCGTCCCGCGGAAAATCTGGCTAACGTAGAGCATTCCTTAGATCGTGCCGCCGCCATGGGGGCGCAATTTGTAAGCCTTCCCGAATATTGGACCTATTTTGGGCCGTATGCTGGTTTTGATGCAGCAGCCCAGCATATCCCCGGCCCCGCTATCGAGTGCCTGCAAGAGAGAGCTCGTAAGCATAAGATGATCGTGCATGGCGGCAGTATTGTCGAACGTTCTACTGAATCGCCAGGGAAGTTTCACAATACCTCGGTATTGATTAATCGGGATGGAGAGATTGTAGCGCAATACCACAAAATCCATCTCTTCGATGTAGAGCTGGCCAATGGCGAGAAGCATTACGAGTCTGAACGCATTGTGCCAGGGAACGAGGTTGTCACAGCTGAGGTGGACGGTATAACTTTTGGTTTGTCCGTCTGTTATGACCTGCGCTTCCCTGAACTCTATCGAGCGTTGGCATTGCGCGGCGCACAAATCCTCATGGTACCAGCAGGATTCACCTTGCTTACGGGCCGCGACCACTGGGAGGTGTTGCTGAGGGCGCGGGCGATTGAGAATCTGTGTTACGTCATTGCGCCTGCCCAGGTGGGGAAATATCCACCCAACCGCGAGTGCTTTGGGCGTTCAATGATCGTCGATCCATGGGGTTTGGTGCTGGCCCAGGCACAGGATAAACCAACTGTCATAATGGCGGAGCTTGATTTGACGGAGATCGAACGTGTACGAGCACAGATTCCTTGTCTGGAGCATCGTCGTCCCCACGTCTACGGAGCGTAGACTACAGAGCTGTGCTGCTTTCTTTGCACCATGCACGGCTCCCTATTTCAACCGGAAAGGATGAACACTTAGCATGGACATAGCTGACATCAAACGCGACATTGACGAGGGCAAAATTGAGTTTGTCAAAATTGGCGCAGCCGACATTGAAGGCGTGTACCGCGGCAAACGCGTCTCGGCCCAGCATTTCCTTAACTCATTCGATGATGGTTTTGCGCAGTGCGATGTATTGTATGGCTGGGACATCGCCGAGAATGTCTTGCCGAACCTCAAAGTGAGTAACTGGGAACGCGGCTTTGCCGACATCGTTATGCGGCCCGACCTGTCAACGTTTGCGATGGTGCCATGGGAAGAGAATGTCGCTTCCTGTGTCTGTGACCTGTGGACAGAACACGGCGAGCCTGTGACCGTTTCACCGCGCTTTGTGCTCAATAATTTGATCGAGCGAGCGCGGTCGATGGGCTTTGAGCCGTTGACTGCCTCTGAATTGGAGTTCCGTTTCTTCCGCGAAAACCAGGTCTCTGTACGTGAAAAGGACTTTGGGCCAAACTTAACCCCATTGAATCCTGGCATGAATTGCTATGCCATCAGTCAGGCCAGTGCCGACGATCAACTTTTGGGTCGCATTGCACGCATGATGCGCGATCACGGAGTTGAGATTGAAGGCTACAACCGTGAGCATGGCCCTGGCATGTATGAGATGAATATTCGCTACTCAGGCGCGTTAACGGCTGGCGATAGGACGATGCTCTTCAAAACGGGCGTCAAAGAAATTTGTCACCAGATGGGACTGACCGCTAGCTTTATGGCGAAGTGGAATGACCAGGAAGATGGCAGCAGTGGGCATTCCCATTTGAGCCTGTGGGATAGCAACAAGGAGCGCAACCTCTTCTGGGAAGAGGAAGCAGAAGGGCATATGTCGGCAACCATGCGTCAATTCCTCGCTGGTTTGCTGAATAAAATGCCGGAGTTCATGGCTCTTTACGCCCCCGTGATCAATTCTTACAAACGCTACGTCGAAGGGACATGGGCACCGCTGAACACCACCTGGGGTATGGATAACCGTACCTGCTCTGTGCGTATCATCAATAATGGTCGTCGCGCTATTCGTGTTGAGAACCGCGTACCGGGTGCGGACGCGAACTTCTATCTTGTTTTCGCGGCCATGCTGGCGAGCGGCTTGTATGGCATTGAAAACCAGTTGGAGCTACCGGCTCGCCTCGATGGCAATGCCTACGACGAGGCAACCGTTACCGCGGCGATAGAGCGTGGACAGATCAAGGCTCTGGCACGCAACTTGACGGCGGCCACCGATTTGTTGGAGGGGAGCGAGGTGGCACGCGAATACCTTGGCCCAGATTTCGTCGAGCATTTTGTGGCGACTCGTCGCTGGGAGGTCAAAGAGTATGAAAAGGCGGTCACGAATTGGGACCGCCGTCGTTACCTGGAACTGATCTAATAGTTATAGATTATTTCGCGGGTACCGGCTCTTCGAGCCAGCCGTGCTCCTCGCGGAAGTTCAGTCCCTGTTGTGCCGCTTCCTCCGCTGTGAGATAAGGGAGGAGGTGTCCCACCAGGGGCTGTTTTGCTTTATAGCGTTGCAGGTTCTCGTGCGCCCACTGCGCCATCACCTGCATACCGACGATGGGATTACCGATGGTTTCGCGCAAGTGCTGCAATATGCGTTTGCCATTCGCCTGCTCTTGCGGCAATTGGTATTGCTGTCCCAGGTACCCTGCCAGGTCATACAGATCGGGCTCGCTGTAGAAGCCGAGGTGTTCTGCCCACAGTTGCAGTCGTAAACCCTCGGCTAATTCCGCGTCAAGCGTGGCAACGTTCATTTCTACATCGTCGCGCATGCCCCGATTGTTCAGATTGCCAGAACCCACAGTGCACCAGAGATCGTCGATCACGGCAACTTTGGCATGGACGTAGATGGGCCGGTAATGTGTACCCTCTTGTCGAGTTTCAGAGGTTGCCAGACAGAAAACGGCGAGGCGTCCCTGCTCTACTGCTTCCGGTGCCTCCTGTTTCAAGCGTAAGACGCCCGCATCAGTGTAGGCGCGGCCAACATTGGGATGGTCAGGAAGGGTGATAGCCACGGTGGCACCGCGCTGTAATGCCTCACCAATCTTACGAATGTTGTACTCCATCTCAGGATTATCGGAGCTTAAAAAAGGTAAGTCGATACCGGCAAAGGCCCGTATCCACAGGTACTGGTTCTCCAGGTAGATAAAATGTTGTGCGTTGCCGAGGGCCTTCGCGTACAATTGGGCGATGCCGCGAATAGTGGAGTCTCCTGTGAAGCTATAGGTATGTAAGGGGATAGTGCGCGCCACTTGTACAACGCTGTTACTCTGCACGGGCGGCGGGATTGGGTGTCCTGGTACCAGCAAATTTCGGTCATACTTATGAGCTTGTATTACGTCATTCCAGCGTTGGCGAAAGTTGCGCTCAACGTCGCTGGCTGCCGGGCCTTCGATAATAGAGTGGGCATCGTGCCAGGGGTGTGGACTGGTGTCTTGTGGCGTTTTGCGTAGCGGCGAGGAGAAGGTGTGTGCTTGCGTATCCCACCGGTCGTAATCGCCCTCTTTTTCAATCAGCGGGTCAACCCCGCCGACGAAAGCGTGCGTGCCATCGACAATGGAAAGTTTCTGATGCAAGGACTCAGATGGATGTTGTAGTGCCTCAATCGGATGTTTGAGAACATCTAGAGCACTGTCGTCGAGGAGACATGTGATGCCCAGGTGAGTGAGTTGCTCGTGGGCCGCATGGGGATCGGCGTGCGAGAACATCTCAGGACTATCCCAGATGAGCACTTTGACTTCGACGCCTTTGCTCACGGCATAGCCCAGGACGTTTTGCAGTGAAAGTGGGTGGGTAAACCAAAAAGCAATGTCTGCCTCTTGCAAGTCATTGACCCGCAATTCAGCCAGCAGCCGTTCTTGTGCCTGGCTATCATTCGGGTCAACGATGTGATCTTTCCCGCGCACCAGTTCGATGCCGGGTGTCAAACCCCAATTGGCAAGATAGATATACTTCTGTGCTTTTAGAAAATGCATGCACATGGAGAACATCGCTCTTTGTCCATCCACAAAATAGGTTACTCGCGAGTCAGTGTGTACTGGTGCGTCGCCTTCGGCCCACCAATCATTTGCTATGTGCTGATCAGAAGTTGCCATATGTTTTCTTCCTTTTATTTAATACACGTTTGTTTTCAGGGCATAGTACCAGCTAAAAGATTGTAGCATTCGTGCTGTTTCCTGGCAAGTTTCAGACATTTGGAGAGAAGCCTGTCCGTGAGCGCACAGGAGAGGGATTCGGCCTGTCATTCTGAGCGCAGCGAAGAATCTGCACCTGGGCGAGCGAGAGATTCTTCGCTGCGCTCAGAATGACAGCCTTCTCTCCAAATGTCTGGGCAAGTTTTGCCATTATTGCTAATTGTAACGGGTAGTGCTACTATGCCACTACCCGTTACAATTATATTTTGTTAAACACATGAAGAGGTACCATGCCACATAAACAAGATCGTCTACATATGAACCCACGTTTGGCCGAGCGTCTCAATCGCAAGAAGGCTCTACTTGATCGCTATCGCCCTCTACCGAGCGACACCGTTCGCCGTTTAAACGATGATCTTCGTGTCTTCCTGACCTATCATTCCAATGCAATTGAGGGCAACACTTTGACCTTACTGGAGACGCAAATGGTGATTGAGTATGGTATCACCATTCATGGACATCCGCTCCGTGAATACCTGGAGGCCATCAATCATGCTCAGGCGTATTCCTATATGAACAATCTGGTTGAGCAACGAGCACGTATTACCAGAGAAACCATCCTGACGCTGCATAACCTCGTCATGGACAAAATTTTAGAATCAAAGGGGCAATTCCGCACGGTACCCGTTTACATACGCGGCTCTAACATGACGCCGCCACCTGCTAGAGATGTGGAACGGCTGATGAGCGAATGGGTGGCGTGGATCAACGGTGTGGGCTTGGAGTACGACCCTGTCACGCGAGCAACAATTGCCCATCACGGTTTTGAAGCGGTACATGGCTTCGAGGATGGCAATGGCAGAGTTGGGCGTCTGCTGCTCAACCTCTTGCTTATGCAAGAGGGCTATCCGCCCGCCTTGCTCCTCAATGATTGGCGCGTACGCTATATTCAAGCTCTAATTGCCGCGAACACAGGTAATTATGGACCATTATTGAACCTCATCGGGCAATGCGTCGAGGCTGGGCTTGACCTCTACCTGGAGGCGTGCGTCGACACGCCTGAGTATCGACCATTACGCGAACTGGCGGAAGCTTCCGGCTATCCCCTGGAATATCTTAGCTGGCTAGCACGACAAGGACGGCTTGATGCCGTCAAACGCAACGGACGTTGGTGCAGCACACGAGAGGCCATCGAGCAATACAAGACACAGGCCGAGGAAGGGAAACACAAGCGTGGTCGCCCCTCGAGCCGCCAACATCTTACGTAAGGCCAAATGCCCCATCCCCATTCCAGGGTGCCCTTTACGGGTACCCTGGGGCTTTCACTGGGAGGTTTTTTGAAGCACGCCGGTTTCGCCTGTCATGCTGAGCGCCGCGAAGAATCTCCGTGCGGCCC
>JBPCJY010000203.1:0-31380 GCA_051004815.1 Ktedonobacteraceae bacterium | reverse complement strand
GCGTTCATGAACGCTGCCCTTTTGTGTGCCCGCTTATTCTCTTATTTCACATCAATCGTGAATGGCACTCTCATAATATACAGTGGACACATCTGGCCTGGCTTGCAGATGGCTTTGGCGGAAAAGGATAGTGTAGCGGTGCCGGTGCTTTTGGCAATGAAATGCCAGATACAAACTTTATCCGCGCTCACCGCGTAGCCAGCAGGCGTTTGCAATTGCAGGACATTCCCCGTGGTGGTTGGGAGCGACCACTGCTGACCAAAGGGTAAGCGCACCTCGATCAAGTCACCGTTATGCGCGACAATGGTACCGTTGCTATTGGTAAGCCGTATAGTGACATTGGGGGTCGCTGGCGGAGGAGTGACGACCGCATCGCTGGGGCAACCCGTAGTGGTAGCGGTACCTTTAACCGTTGTTGGTGCGGAGGTAGGGGTTGAGCCTGTTGAACCTGTACTTGAGCCAGAGCCGCTGTTTGTTCCGCAAGCGGCCAGCACGAAAGCCAGTATAAGAACAATTGGCACGATGAATAAGATCGATTGATGCCGCATAATGCGACCGTTGCTAAGTAATCTACGCATAAGAACGCTCCTTTATTCCACTCTCATTTTGTACTGTTTGATGACCACGACTTGCACACTATCAAGACGTTGCCTGCTGTCTAAAAGTTCCCTGGCTACGTCTTTTCTATGGAAAGAACGACTATGGTGCAGGAGGTTCGTGGAATGGAGGAAAAGATAGCTTTATTTTTGCGTAGCCAGCATAGTGAGCAGTTCTTCGGCGTCGGAGAGGAAGCGTTGCGAGGAAAGCACCTGGTGTGCGAGGCCGAGGCGGAGTGCCTCACTGGCCGAAATAGTTTCGCCAGTGAGCATCAGGCGCATCGTGGCGTTGTAGCCAATCAGCGCGGGGAAATAAGCGGCAGCCACAGGTGGAATGACGGCAAGATTCACTTCTGGTAACCCAAAGGTAGCATCTTCATGAGCAATAACAGTATCGCACAAAGCGGCCAATTCACAGCCTCCACCGAGGGCATGACCTTTCACCAGGGCAACAGTAGGAATATGGTGGGTACGAAGTTCCGCGAAGGCCGCGCAATTATCGCGCACGGCGCGTAACATCTCCACTTCTCGGCCATCCAGGTGGTCGTAAATGTCCACTCCCGCACAAAAGGCTCGTTCACCCGCCCCTGTGAGCACGACAAGCCCCGGAGGGTTTTTCATAGCATCGCGCAGCGCAGCCGTCAGTTGATCAAGCAGCGCAATCGAAAGGATATTCAGCGGTGGCCGATCCAAGATCAGCCAGAGGATATCATTATGATGACGAATACGCAGGTCTGACATACGATTTTCTCCAAGACGGGATTTACAAAAGGCTTTTACACCCCGTTTGCATCGTACTTTATGATGCGCAAAATGGGTCTCTCACCCACCGTTGGTTGCGGCAGGTAAATCAACTGCGTCGCCTCGTCAATGGCAATCGTGTGGTGACTACCACCTCCTAAGAAGTAGTCACTGCCCAATTTCTTCAAACCGCGCCCACTTTCATCGAATATTGAAATGCCTGCCGCACACCCAACAAAGAGCAGGTGTGCGGAATGATCTAGCCGCACAATATCGGGATTAAACGCCACTGACAATGGAGAGCCAGGGAAAGGTTGCATCGTCCGCAAATCGACCCGTACCAGGTTGTGGGAGTCGACGCAGGCCACGAAAGCTTCGCGCTGTTGCACATCTATTACCATGCCATGCGGGACGAGGCATGCATCGGGAAGCCGTATACGTGAGACGACAGTAAGAGTGATGGGATCGATGACCGCGAGAAACGAGGGCGGTTTCGCCGGGAGATTGAGGTTCTGATCTTGCAGCGGCAGTGTGGGTACAAAGACGCGATGGCTAACGGGATCGAACTGTATATGTCCGACGTCATCGCCAAATGGTGGGTTAATCCCTAAAGGAATCTTTGTAATCAGTTTATTCGTCAGAGCGTCAATCACAGCTATGTTCTGGTTTTTCAGGGCGGTATTCGCGTTATTGGGGTCGCCTGCACTTCCCGGATCGGCAACAAAGATTCTGTGATCAACCGGGTCATATTCTATGGCGTCTGGGCCGTCCAATGGATCGAGCTGCACCTTGGCGATGATGTTAAACGGACTATGCTCATCAATGACATAGATGATGCCATCAGCAACGTCACCGACAAAAACCTTGCCCACATTCTGAGCAACCAGGACACCTGCTGCCTGGGGAACATTGACCAGGCCAACTACCTTGTTGAGTTGAGTATTGAAAACAACGATGTTGCCGTCGGTCTGCACATCGAAATTGGGATTGTGTAAAATGGCAGCCTCTTTATCAGGATTAGGCCCCGTATGGACGATGAACAGGAGATGGGTAACGGGATCGAGCGACTGGAAATCAAAGTGATCAAAACGCTGGGCCTGACCAGGCGCAAAGGGATTCTGATTTGTCCGGTGAGCATCTGGCAAAGCGTTCGGCAGCGGAATATCTTGCACGATCTGCAACCGATGCAATGGAATAGGGGTGGAGAAGCGAATTACTTCCGATACAATTAAGAAGAGCAGCAATGCGACGCTAACCAGCACCAGGAGCCACCAGGCAATGCGGCCCACCCCAAATCTCCGGGGAGGCGTTGAAGCCATAGATTGTTGAGCCATCCGTCTTTTTCCCTTCGTCCTTGCAGTATTTCATGCAAGCGGTCACATTGCTTCATAGTGCAGGATCACCTTTGGAGCAAGGAATATCTGGTCGCCATTGGCAAGCACATGTCGGTCGACGCGATTGCCTTGATAGACGATACCATTCAAGCTATTGGCATCCTCGATCAACCAGGAGCCATTCTCCCAACGCAACTTGGCATGCATGCGTGAGACGCTCTGTGATGGCACCTGTACATCGTTACCGCCAAGGCGACCAATAGCCAGTACGGGCCTATCGAGTTGGTAAGCACCAACCATCTTCCCATCGACCTCGATATGTACACGAGCACGTTGTGGTGCTTGATTGACTCCATTCCCACCGTTTTGGGGGGAAGTGGCTGTGACAGGTGCTACTTGCAGCGGCACCGGGCTGTGGGCTGGAGCCGCAAGCTGGTTCTGTGGCACAACGGGGTTAGGCCGCATCTGCCACTGTTGATCCCCTACGGGTAACGGCACGTAAGCCGAGCGTAGGATAGAGCGGTCGCCAGCCCGCTCAGCACTGTAGCGATTCTGCTCATCAAGCATACCAGCAAATATGCCACCCATGCGCTTCAGCTCTCTATACGTCCCTTTCTCAGCCACGCGCCCATCGCTCAGCACAATGATCTCATCAACGTTGCCAAGCGTGCTGAGTCGATGGGAAATCACGATCACTGTGCGTCCGACGACCAGCGTATCCAGCGCACGCATCACCTCGGCCTCGGCCTCGACATCCAGGGCTGCCGTAGGCTCGTCCATGATGAGGAGGGGCGCATCACGCAGGATGGCGCGTGCAATGGCCAGACGTTGCCGTTGACCACCGGAGAAGTTCTTACCCTGTTCGCGTACGAGGGTATCATACCCATCTGGCAACCTCACGATAGTCTCATGCATCTGCGCTTTTTTCGCGGCATCAATAATTTCCGCGTCGGTCGCTCCCGGTCGCCCAATCTCGATATTTTCACGGATCGTACCCTCGAACAACACCGAGTCCTGTAATACCATACTTACATTCTGGCGCAAGACGTTGAGCGGGTACATGCGGTTATCAACGCCGTCAACTTTCACACTGCCTTGCTGAATCTCATAGAAGCGAGGAATCAACTTGACCAGGGTAGTTTTGCCGCCGCCCGACAAGCCCACCAACGCCACTTTTTTCCCGGCAGGGATTTGCAGGTTGATGCCCTTGATTATGGGTCGCTCTGGTGAATAGCCGAAATAGACGTTCTCAAAGGAGATGTCGCCGTGCAGCTTTCTCGGCCCGAAGTAAGGTGCCGTGCTCTCAACCACTTCTGGTGCCTGATCCAGTACTTCCTGGATGCGATCAGCACCAGCCGAGGCGGCATTCGCGAGGGTAGTTAACTTCGAGATGTCACGGAAGGGCTGATAGAGCAACTTGAAGTAGAAGAGGAAAGAGACAATTAAACCGGAATCAATGGTACCGGGAAGAATCTGAAAAGGACCGGCGGTGAAAGGATTCCCCGCGGCGACATAGCCTCCCACACCGACAATGGTAGCAATGCCAATCGCGATCATAATAGCGACGAGTGGCGCGAATTGGGCTTGTAAGCTTCCAGAACGTAAGCCTGCGGCCTTGTTCTCATTCACACGCCCACCAAAACGTATATCCTCACGTTCCTCGCGTGTGAAAACTTTGATCACGGTGAGGGCATGTATGTCCTCGGTCGCTACATCCGCCACTTGTCCGGCAGCCTTCGCTTGCCTTTTGGCCGCTACCTTGATATTCCGTGTGTAGTAAATGACGACCACGAAGAGGATGGGGGCGATAGCGAGCGAGAGGAATGTGTAAGGTACACTATAGAGCATCATGATGGCGATGACCCCAACGATGGTCAAGCCGCCGACTAGCAAGTCGACCACGCCATCTATGACGAATTTCTCAACATCGGCAATGTTGCCAGTGATGCGCTGGACGAGATCGCCCTTCTTCTGCTTGCCATGCCAATCTAACGAGATGCGTTGCAGGTGTTCAAAAAGTTGCTTCCGTAATCTGGAACTCAGATGCTGCGCAATATACGACGCGAGAAAGAGGTCAACATACACCAGCAATGCACTCAAAACAGAAAAGAGGATCAACACGATCACGGAAAAGACAATCACGCCGATGACACTATGATGAGTCGTATCAGGGTTGAGCAGGGTCTTTGGGTTTGATGGGTTAACCGGGCAAGGTGACGTAGGCGGTGGCACGACTACATGACTTCCCGCTGGTGGCTTTAACGATGGGTCAAGTGCGGGGGTGTCGAAGAGATCAAGTAGCCCGGGCTGATCATTCAGGCCAAGAAAAGGAAAGTTACAGGCGGGATCATTACCGGGATTTTGGGCCTTACTCGGGATCCATTTGAGTGGCTGGATCGCAATGATATCGCAGCTAACCTGCGCGACGGCCACCACTATTGCAAGGACGACCAGAAAACGATACCCTTTCAGGTTACGGTACAGAAACTTGAATAAAAACATAGTTCCTCCTCGCCTTGAATGATACTGTGGAATTTTACTCAATATAGCACAGTTTGCCCCATTTGTGACCCATTTTGCGACCCATTTTTTTCGCGAATTGCCAGAACAGGACAACACATCAGTAGAAGTACCTATGAACACCAGGGCGCATCCGCTCTTCTGCTTTCCCTTGCGTTTCCGCATATAAACCGTTATAGTCTATTTTGACATAGGGAAAACATTAACGATATAAGGAGCAGAGAGCGTATGCCGTCCTCCAATCAGCAACCAGAAGATGAAAGCAAGCTATCGGCCACAGGGGAGCCAGCAGAGCCAGAGGAAGTAGTGGAACCTGAAGCGTTTCAGCCGCTCTACGAATTTCCGCCGGATGCGCTGGATGCCAGGCCTGAAGCGACCCCATTGACGCCAGTTTTGCCGGAAAAGGCAGCGCAACCACCGCTATCACCCGAAGCCATTCAACAGGGCCTGGTCTATCCGCCCCCTCCTTCCTATTATCAAAACTTGCCGCTTCAGGCTGAACGCCCATCGTTACCGCAATCACCGCGAGGCGGCCCGTCACAACCCAATGGACTGGCCTACGCGCCTTCGCAGTCTCCTCCACTGCACCAACCATCCCAGCAAGGGGGGACACAGTATCCACCGCCAGGGTTGCCCGCGTATCCAGCAGGCATGCCTGTCTATGGGCAACCCTATAAACAGCAACCACCGATCAAAAAATCGCGCCGTTGGCTCTGGATTCTGCTCTCTGTTCTGGGTGTGATTATCCTGGCGAGTTGCGGCCTCTGTGGTTGGGGGGCATATACCTTCGTCAGCTCGACATATCAGCAGGTATCTGGTGCGCTGAATGTGGTAGACGATTTCTATTCCAATTTGCAGGCCGAAAACTATAGTGCAGCCTATAGTGATCTTGCGCCGCAAGGACAGATCATCGGTCTTACACAAAGTCAATTCACGGCGCAGGCCAGTAAGCTTGATCAACAGTACGGACCAGTGGCGTCCTTTGTGCCGGAGCAACCCGCGTTCAGCAACGATGCCGGCACAGGGCCAAATCTGTCACGTTTCACCATCGCGGTAGATATTAAACGTACGCACCTCAGCTACACGGCCCTACTGACAGTGAATAAAATCGGTGGCACCTGGAAAATCACCCAATATGATCGCATTTGACAGAGGTGACGAGGGCGATAGAAAGACAGGGGAAAGAAAATTCCTATGGCACCTTGCTTGAGGTGCCATAGGAATGCGAATATTCAAGACTCTGCATCACCAGAGAAGAGTATTTTTATAATGCCACAGATAAGAATATATATTAATTAACCGCAACGCTCGTTTGCATACTAGCCATTGTCATTTCACGTCCAACGCAGGCACGCAAGTCCTCACGATAGAAGCGCCAGGTACTGCCCACTTTGTGACCCGTGAGTTGACCGGACCACATGAGACGATAAAGGGTAGAGCGGCTCACCCGTAAATAGCCCATAGCCTCTTTGAACGTTAGAAGGACATCTTCCTGAATCATTTGAATTACCATGCTTTGCTTTCTCCCCTCAAAGTAATAGGTAGGTATGAGTAAACACCGTTTTAGATAACGCCGAGAATGTATCGGACGCTACAAATATGTGTCTCATTGCATGCTATAGTAACCAATTATGATGCATGTTTACATTGAGATGAAGTTGTGATCTGGTTAATATTCCGACAAAATGGGTTACGTATTCATTACCGTTTGTCTATTTGCTCGACTTTTCACTGCTGAAAGCAGATTTTACCCTACCACTTATTCGCTAACAACGCGTTGAGGGCGGTGATGTCGCAGGAGACGGGGTAGATGGTCAGGCCAGTGAGTTCGCGCAGCGTGTGGATGATTGCATCGTTGGTGGGATATACCATGGCCACGGTGAGGCAGTGATGGTCGCGACCAACGGGGGCGCAGCGCAGTTCATTCGCGACCTGGTAGGGGATGAGTTGTTTCAGGCGCGAGGGGAGTTGCACAGGGAGTTGCATATAGGGAATATTGGAATGTACCTTACCGAGACGAGGAGCAGTTTGGGTCACATCATGGGTGTCCTGGAGCTGAGATGACGTGGCTGCTGCTTCCTCCTCGCTATGCTCGTTATTGTTGGGGGTGCGGTTCCACAGTTGGGTAGTGATGGCAGGGCGCAGGGTGAAGCGGCGAGCAGTGAGGCTGACATGGTGCAAGAGATGTTCTAGCGAAGGACCTGCTTCTGGAAATGAGCCAATACCCATGACAATGTCGGTCTCGCGTTTCAAAGGGGGGATAACGGTTTCCGCTTGTAACAGACTGACATTGCGATACACACGTTCCAGGATATCGAAGATGCCTTGCTGATCGACATCAGGGAAGATAATGGCAGCTCCAACCCCTTTATGCGTTAAAATCTGATCGTTCTCACGGATAGTGCGGCGCATGTTGGCGAGGACTTGCTCCAAGAAACTGGCTGGCGCGTGATAGCGTAAGCGTTTGTGCAGAATGGCGGTCTGGGGAGCGATATGGATATGTTCCAGTTGCGAGACGTGGAGCAAGAGGATGCTCAATGCGGTAGAGCGCGGGAAGAAGTTGCTCAATTGCATGCGAATGCTGGTCGTAAGTTCGGGTGTAGCAGGCGTGATCTTGTCGCAGTCCATCTCATCTTCGTCCTCGTCTTGCTCGTGTAAGGGGATGGCCTGTATTGAGGAGAGGGGTTGACAGCGGCAACGTTCCGCAGTCGCGTGTTCGTGTAAGGCGACCGGTGGTGCTGGCTGCACGCTTGTTTCTTTTCGTTTGTAGTTCATTATTTTTTTGCCTGCAAAAGTATTTTACCGATTATACATTTGTGCAGATGGGGAAAAGATGAAAAGTGTGTTACGTTATGGTTAAGAAGAGGTAATGTTGGTTAAGATGATTATAGGGGGTACATACGATTGATGAGTGCAGAGGATTTAAAGCTCTGCACTCATCAATAATGTGGACAATTATCAAGCGGTCGCCTGAAATTTATGATTCGATGGAGATCGGGGCCGTGAAGGTGTAGCCAACGCCGGGAACGGTCATGATGTATTGTGGAGTGTTGGGATCAGGCTCAACTTTCTGACGCAGGTGGCGAATATGGGTCTTCACCAGGCCAGAGTCTCCGGCTTCGTCATAGCCCCAAACACGCTCAATAATCATATCCGTGGTCAGAACCTGGCCCGTGTTAGTGATGAGCAAGTGAAGCAAGCGGCTCTCGGTCGGGGTTAAGCGGACTTTGACGCCATCGCGTGTAACCTCGTGGCGCATTGCGTCTAACGTGACAGGGCCAACGGTCACGGATGACGAATTGGAGGCACCTCGTGTGCTGGATGAACGACGTAAGATAGCTTTTATACGGGCAAGCAGCTGCCGTGGACTAAATGGTTTACGCAAATAATCGTCAGCCCCCATCTCCAACCCACGTACCTCATCATCTTCACGATCATGTGCGGTAAGAATCAAAACCATTGAATTGGTTTCACTACGCATTTGGCGACATACTTCAAAGCCGTCAAGCTTGGGCATCTGGACATCAAGAATGACAAGGTCGGGCAACGTTTCACGCCAGCGTTTGATCGCCTGCTCCCCGTCAAATGCACGCACGACATCATACCCATGCCCTTTAAGCCAATAGCTTAGCATATCTACCATGTCGCGGTCATCATCCGCCACCATGATTTTCACGTGTATTCCTCCTACAAACCTGCATTATAATCGGTTCTCCTTCTCTATGGCTGATGTAAGGGAAGGAAAATGGTGGGGAACCGTCCCACTGTAAGGGGTATAGCACCCCTGAGAATTCCGTTACGCTAAGAGCGAAGAAGCCTTACAATTCAGTATCTCAATAAGTAATCGGCCCTATGATGTTCAGATTATGCTTTCATTGCTAGTAACGCGACGAATGGAAGGCAGTAACATTATGACACAATTTGGGCTATTATGCACTACGAAATTCTACCGTGTGGTACTGCCAACTACTTCCCCTTCACAGCACGTTTTACGCTTGTCTCTATTTTACTATCGGCAAGCTACGCTCTTTCATGGAGGGGGAGATTCATCGCCATTGACGGTTCATGGTCTATAATAAAGGGTGAGGTTGATTGCCACTTTTTAGTCAGATGAGGAAGGAGCGTAGGATGTCACGCGAAGAACTAGTAGGATTAGCACGCGAAGCAGCTTTGCGGGCGCATTGTCCCTATTCGCATTTCAGGGTGGGAGCCGCTGTGATTGCCGGCGGCAAGCTCTATACCGGCGTAAACATAGAGATTTCGAGCTATGGCCTGACATTGTGCGCTGAGCGTTCAGCCTTGGCAGCAGCCATTTCCGCCAGCGCGGGGCCGATTACGCAGGTAGCAGTGGCCTGCATTGATACGCCTGCTGAGGCTCCCCTGGCCGCACGTACTCCTTGTGGTGCCTGCCGACAATGGTTGGCTGATTTGGCCCCCAATGCCACAATTTATATTGATGGTGCCGCACAAGATTTCACCATAGCGGACTTGTTGCCATACGCATTTGGTTTATGATGAGAGTCTTGTCTTCATTCAGTCTTCTTGTGCTGCTTTTACCTGCTATTCAGGAAAAGCAGCATTTTGTCAGGAAGGGCTATTGACAAAGCGCATACTTTTTGTGTACGCTATAAGTCCCAGGGCATCTGTCACCGTAGTAAATCCCACTCTCATGTGACCTCGTATAATCCGGCGTATCCTGTGTAACATGCTGTAAAGCTTTCGCTCCTCTTTTGCCTTTCTTTGTAGATACTTGATCGCGACTAATAAGTAGTACGACATACATCATAACAACCACAGAAACAGGCTACTCGCAGGGAGAAGGAGATTGGTATGACCGCACGTTTTACGATTGGCATTGAGGAAGAGTTTCAAATAGTAGATCGGGATAGCGGACAGCTTCGTCCACATATCATGACCATTATGGAAAAAGGCGTACCCTTCTTTGGGGAGCAGATTAAACCAGAGATGTTGCAGCCAACCGTGGAGCTTATTTCGAAGGTCTATCCAAGTATCACGAGTGCGCGTGTAGAGTCACGCCGATTGAGGGCGGAGTTGGCGCGGTTGGTGGATGATGAAGGGCTGGCCTTGATTAGCGCAGGCACTCATCCCAGCGCACTATGGGCGGAGCAAGTGACGACGCCCAATCCGCGCTATGCGGAGCTACAGGAAGAATTTCAGGATGTTGGACGCTCTGTTTTGATCTACGGGTTGCATGTGCATATCGGCGTAGAAAATAAAGAGCTTGCCATCAGCTTGATGAACCAGTTACGCACCTGGATACCGCATTTGCTGGCCTTTTCTTCTAATTCTCCCTTCTGGGCTGGTCGGCTCACCGGACTAAAATCGTACCGAGCTGTGGTGTGGAAACGCTTTCCGCGCAGCGGTCTGCCCGATATTTTCTCCTCCTGGCAGGACTTCGAGCACTATGTCAACACGTTGATTCATACGCGTTGCATTGATAATGGCAAGAAAATCTGGTGGGATATCCGTCCACACCCGTTTTTTGGTACGGTCGAGTTCCGCGTGTGCGATATGCCTGCTACGCTGGACGATGTGCTGGCGATTGCCGCGCTCTGCCAATCGCTTGTCGCAAAGCTCACATGGCAGCATACACACGGCGTAGGAGGATATATCTTGCCACGCCATTTATTGGAAGAAAACAAGTGGCGGGCTATGCGCTATGGACTGGACGCGGAGATAGTGGACTTTACGCGGGGACGCTGCCTCTCCATGCGTGATTCTCTCCATGAGCTGCTGGACCTGGTCGATGATGTTGTGGATGATCTGGGAACGCGCCGCGAAATGCAGTATATCCGCAGTGTGTTGGATAATCCAGATGGCACGGGCGCAGATCGACAGATCGCCATTTATAAAGAAACGGGCAGCCTACAAGCCGTGACCCAATATTTGATGGAGCAAACCATGGTGGGTATTCCCCGCGCAACGACAGCGGAAGCACAGATAGTAGCGAGGTAAAAATTTGTGTGCCAGGTGCCGAGCAAAGACACGGATACGTCTTTGCTCAGCACCTGGCACGCAAATACTATTTACCCACGAAGGCGACTAAGCGGCAGAAGGCGGCCTCACCACCGTTGAATTTCCAGGGGAAGCAGCCAACCCAGACACGCTGATTCAGCACTTCGTCGATCATGCCACCGGCGTTTTCGACGTGGAAGACACCGTGGGGGAACATGTCGTAGTGCATCAGTTGTAGGTCGTCGTCGGGCCAGATTTCTTCCAGAGGTTGCCCCAGTTTCTGGGCGCACTTGGCAGCCAGGTCGGGGCGTACCTTGCGAATGACGGTGTTCATGGGGTGATCCATGGAGCCAGCGTCGATGGCGAACCAGGAGATTTTGCGCTCCAGTACCCAGTTCACGAATTCGCGGGCTGGCCCTGGGTGCTTGATAAAGTAGCGCGTCTCGTCCGGCTCTGACTCGCCATACCAGTTGCTGGGATAATACTTGTGGTAGCCAGTATGCACGATGACGATATCGCCGGGCTGGATACGTAGACCCGTCTTGCGTTCCCATTCCTCGAAGTGGGCGGAGGTATACACCTCGTAATCGCCAATGCCCAGACCTTCGAGGTCAACCACCACGCCTGGGCCGACCAGCTTGTCCAGGGGGATACTGCCAATATCCTGGCCATTGGTGATAAAGTGCAAGGGGGCATCAAGGTGTGTGCCAACATGCAAAGTAGAGGCAATGTGCTGCCCACCCACCTTATCAAAGGCTACCCGTTTAATCCACTTGATGGTAGGGCCGTCATAGGTGGCAAAACCAGGGGTGTGTATATCCCAATTTTGCGAGAGGTCAACTACGCGCATGTTACTCAGATCAATTGGTTGCATAAAATTGTACTCCTTTATGTACGGTTATGTACGGTAGTAGTGACCACAAAAGCCACTACCTGAACGCTAAAACATAGGCCCTATTTTCCGCCATTGAGGGCCGCGTCAAGGATGATCTGGTCGATCAACTGTTCCACGGGAGCGCGGTCGTCGGTAAAATAGACCCTGGTGGTCTTTTCCTCGCGGATATTGCCATAGTCCATGCTGGCAAACGCTACGCTTTTTAGCAGAGGATTGGTCATGTTGGCCGCATTGATATAAAAGTTGTTCAGGGAGGTAGGGGCGTTGGTGCCAATGACCAGGCTATTCTCAAAACGTTGCGTATCGATGATATAGACATTGGAGAAAGCGGCCCGCATGGTTTGCGCCAGGGCTTCGACGAGGCGGAAGTCGCAGCAGGTGCGTCCGGCATTAATGACGGCGACACCTTGTGGTGTCAAGTGCGCCCGTACCTCACGAAAGAACTCGACCGAGGTCAATTGAAAGGGAACATAGGGCTGTTGGTAAGCATCAATGCCGATTTCATCGTAGTGCTGTGTGGTTGTCTGTAGATAATAGCGTCCGTCCTGCACGATGACATGCAGATTGGGTTCATTCATATGAAAGTATTGCCGCGCCAGGTCTACAATGGTGCCATCAATCTCGACCCCATCAATGGGAATAGGGCCATAAGCGGCGGTTAATTCACGCGGGATGGTGCCAGCACCCAACCCGATAATGGCTACTTTATGCACCTGGCTCGGTGTGAAGGGTGGCTTATTGAAGTACGGGGCCACCAGGAAGTAGTCCCACGGTCCCTGCGTCAAGACCTGCTCAGGATTGTAGACGGAATGGATGCCAAGCCCCTCATTCAGTACAAGCTGCGTTTCATTGCCAACACGTACAACCTGAATGTAGTTGTAGGGGGATTCACGCTCGGCGAGCATGGTGCCTCCACCATTGCTCCCACTCGGCTGCTTGATCGGCCCCTGCGAGGCAATCATCGCCAGTGCCATGGGCAGTAGGAGCAAAATGGAGAGGAGGCTCTTATCCAGGCGTGGACGACGCGGACGGTGCGGTGAAGATGGTTCTCCACGCGTGCGAGCAACGACCAGTCCGAGAATAGAGACAAGCAGCAGCGCGACGGCAAAAATGAAGAAGGTGCGGTACGTGCCATAGGTTGGGATAAGCCAGAGCACGGGCAAGAAGGTGCCAAGGATGCTACCGGCGGTCGAGATGGCGTAGAGTTGTCCGGCTGTGCGCCCGGATCTCCCAATCTGCTCGACACTCAAGCGAATGGCAAAGGGCGAGACGCAGCCCAATAGGATCATGGGGATGGCGAAGAGCAGAATGACGGCCACCAACGAGCCATAAAAGACACTGATCGAGTAGGTTGCGAAGGACGAAAGTGACCAACTCAGGATGGGACGAGAGATGAAGGGTATCAGCCCAATCAGAAAGGCCGCGGTAATCGTCAGAAGGTAGAGTACCGTCGGGCGCGGAAAGCGATCAGCGATGCGTCCACCGACGTAATAGCCAATGGTGAGGTAGAGCAAAATGAGGCCAATGAGGTTCGCCCAGACGAACAGTGAGGTGCCAAAGTAGGGGGCCAGCAGGCGCGAAGCAGAGAGTTCTACCGCCAAAGAGCAGGCTCCCGCCACAAAGACGAGCAGAATAAGCAACCAGCCCTGTGTAGTGCGTCCAGCGGTGGCGGAAACGACGCCATCGCCTTCGGTAGGTGCTTTGCTGGGGCCAGGGGTTGTAGTGGACATAGCGCGATAGTCTCTCTTTCTTTTGCTTTATGATAGGGGGCATCCCTGCGCTTGCCGACAATGTAGCAGTTTCCCTATTGTCGCATATCTGGCAAGAGTAGTCGAGTGAGTAATGGGGCTTCTATCTCGCGTGAGGTCTGGCGTAAGCGTGCAAAGGTTTCCAATTCCATACTGTCCTCAAGGGTGGTCAGGAAGAGTTCGAGGTAGCTAACGGTGGCATATTGCAAGGACTGGCGCAGCTTTAAGGTATAGAAAAGCACGGCCAGGGCTTCGGCTGGGTGGCCTTGCTCATAGAGCAAGACGCCGATATTGGTCAAGATCATGCCCTCGTTGTACTGTTCGTCCAGGGTAAGGGCGAAGCGCAGTGCCTCCTGGTAGAAGCTCATCGCTTGGGGATAGTCTTTGACGGCGTGATGCAGGATACCCAGGTTATGCAACAAGACGCTCTCTAGCAGAGCATCTTGCAGCTGCTGGTTCAAGGCACGAGCTTGCTCAAAGTTCGTGCAGGCTTGCTGCCATTCGTTCTTGCTGCGATACAGTTCGCCCTGGTTCGTCAAGGTGATGGCTTCGCCATGCCGCTCGCCAATTTTGCGTTGCACAACGAGCGCACGTTCATAATAGGCCAGACTTTGCTGGGGAATGCCCAAACGGTCATAGAGCAGGCCCAGGTGATTGCAGATCAATCCTTCATCGCGACGCGTTAACACGCCATTGGGCGGCAACATCGCCATATAGAGACCTATCAATGCATTCCACGCACCCCATTGCACCATGCTCTCGTAGACCGCCTCTTCCAGGAGCAAATCGCACGCCTGTTGCCAGTGCCAGCCAAGGCAGAGATGACGTAGCGTTAACAGCAAAGAGGCAATATCCTGTGGGCTGTTGCGTTTCTCAGCGGGCTGGTAGCATTCTTGCGCCATTTGCTTGTAGTAACTTGCCACGCGCATATGACCGGCAGCCAGCGCGACCTCCCGCGCTTTCTGGCTATCGACAGAGGAACGCGTTGCAGTGCTGATGCCTAATGAGGAGGAGGCACGCCCGTTGGTGTGAAGTGCGCTCCCTTCCAGGTAGTGGCCAACAACATACTGGTGCAGCAACGGGTGCAAGGCAAAGGAAGGTACGTCCTGTGTATTCTTCCTCTCTTGCACCAGGGAGAGTCGCACCAGGTTCGCCAATTCTTGCTCAAAACGAGGGACTTTCACGCCGGGAGCTTCGCCCGCGATGACCATTAATACGCCACGCGCTGGCACCGGTTCGTTGAAAAGACTGAGTACGCGCATTAACGCGTGCTGGACGGGGTTCAGGCCGCGATAGATGGCAGCGATGAGGTGCAAAGGGACTTCGCCGCTCCATAAGGGCATATATTCGGGGGCGTGTAGCAGGTAGTTTAACGAAAGACCACCCAGCTTCAACAATGTACTGCATAATACAAGGGAAAAGGCATGCCCTGCACAACGCTGCCAGACGGCAGATAGCTCTTCATATGCCCCCTGGACACCTCTCTGTTGTAAAAGGGCCAGGCCTTCTGGCATATTGAGGCGTGAAACGAGAAGTGAACGCACGCGTGTTTGCGTCTCCTGTGCCATTTGTGGGCCATAGGGCGAATGATTGCAGGTGAGCAAGAAACGGCTCGCTCCAAGGTCTTGCAACAGCATTTCCAGGAAAAGATGGATGGCACCGCGCCCTTCCAGGCCTTGATTGGTCTGGGGGTGCAAGAGCGACTCGAACTGATCCAGCACCACAAAGGCGGGTTCTTGTGGACGCCGTAAAGCACGTAAGAGCGTGCTGATTTGTTGCTCTGGTTGTAGCAGGAAAAAGCCTGGTTCACTGGCTTGCAGACCGCTGAGGATGGCGGCGATCACATCAGGTAGCGTAGTATGTGTGCCGATGCTCAACCAGACCAGGTGCTTAGGGGATGGTAAGCCCGCTTGAGCCGTCAATTCCAGGCGGCGATATAAGAGGGCCGCGAGGGTTGTTTTTCCGGCTCCGGCATCGCCCGTGAGGATAACCGCGCTGCTTTGTAAGTCAGTAATCATACGCTGCACCATGTTGACCTCGTCCGCACGTTGCATGATTACACTGACATCTGTTGCTGGTGGAACAATAGCATCTATGCCGAAGGTGTAATGGCGGAGCATTGGCTGCACTTTGAGGCGCACAGTGGCGAGCATATACGTGCTCTCAGGTGGTTTGAATGATAGGTTTCTGATATCCTGGACGTGCCCTGAGCCTTGCATACGTTATTTGTTTCCTTGACTTCCTGTGACTTCCCTTGGATTCGTAGTGAAATTTAGTATACTATACAATCAGGCTAACAAGCTTATGGTAGCCTAAATATGCTAATATTGACTGGTAGGTAAATATTTAGAAGAGCCAGGGTGATCGCAAGAGTCAATAATTTCTGGTAAGGGGAGGCACTATGTTGCGTCTAATTTATATGGGAACACCACAGTTCGCGGTTCCAGCACTGGAAGCACTTATCGCGGGTGCGGCTCCTGGGCGAATCCTCAAGGATGGATATGAAATTGTTAGTGTTATTACGCGAGTGGATAAGCCTGTGGGGCGGGGACAAGGGATTGTGTATGCCGCGGTGAAGCAGACCGCTCTGGCCCACAATATTCCGGTCTGGCAACCAGGTTCATTGAAACGCCCAGAAAATATCGCGGCCCTGGCGGAATACCAGGCCGATCTGTATATTGTGGCTGCTTTTGGGCAAATTCTACCGCAAGCCGTGCTCGATCTGCCGCGCTATGGGACGCTCAATATCCATGCCTCGCTTTTGCCCAAGTATCGCGGTGTCTCGCCCATCACCGCGGCCATTTTGCAAGGTGATGCTGAGGCGGGTGTAACAATCATGCAGATTGACGCCAGCGTAGATACCGGCCCTATGCTGCTCCAGCGCAGCATCCCACTGGCGGGAGATGAGACAACGGGCAGTTTGACCGCCAAATTGGCGGAACTGGGAGTGCAAGCTCTGGTGGAAGTGCTGCCGCGTTGGGTGGCAGGAGAGATTACGCCGGAGCCGCAAGATGAACTACGAGCTTCGCACACACATATGTTGCGTAAAGAGGATGGAGAAATTTCCTGGGAGCAACCGGCAGCCGTGTTAGCACGCAAAGTTCGCGCCTATACGCCGTGGCCTGGGGCTTATAGCCACTGGCGCGGCAAACGTGTAAAGATTGTCGCCGCCGCGGCTGTGCCGCTAGAGCCAGGTGAGCCAGTGCCAACGGGGACGGTGACACTGCACGAGGAGGCTGGGCATAAAACCCTGGCGATTGTAACGGGGCAGGGATTGTTGGCCGTCAAGCAACTGCAACTTGAGGGGAAGCGGGCGATGAGTGCGGAAGAGTTCTTGCGCGGCTATCCGCAAATTGCCAGAGAGGTGTTGGGGACATAAGATAGAAAGAAGTCTTTTCTTGTGAAGAAGGCAGAGGATGCAGTCCGTGGACTGCATCCTCTGCCTTCTTCACAAAAATTTGTTTTTAGCGAATGCTAGATTTTGGGCGTGTTACCAGTGCCGCGATGGCACAAACGACGAAGAGACCATAGAACAGGGCCATATGTGAGGGCTGCATATCATTGGGTGGATGGGAACCAAACGTTGCCACATGGTGGATACCAGGGATGGTATAGTAGATGCCAATAAGCAGAGCAATAATCGCGACTGCAATAGCACCAAAGAAAATTGCCGGGTTTTTCATTAGGTGATCTTCCTTCTTCATTCGCAACGAAGCACTAAGACCTACGATGTATCTTAGTGCCTCTTTGCACATTTCTCGTTGAGAACGGTAAAACGACAGGACTAGGCAGCTTTAGGCTTCATAACGAACCAGCCGGCAACGCCGGCAATCAACAGGACGACGCCTACAGCTAAAGCGATAAGGGGGAGGGTATGATGTTTACCAGCCACGCCAGCCAGTAAAACGCCACCAACCACAAGAGCAATGACGCCAAGGGCGATGATACCATAGTAAAGCATTGGATTCTTCATTAAGATGAAATACCTACCTCTTCTAATTCTACGAAAATATGCGCTTTGGTCTGTCCAAAACGTGTCTCCATTGTATCAGACGTGTAAAGCTCTGCATACTCACAGCACAGTAACAAATAGCCATTTTGGGTAGTCAGGCGCGTGCCTGAAAAACAGTTAAAAACAAAATCAGCGCGATCAGGCCCAATCCCCAACAATAAATGGCAAAAGGATAGAGGCCCCTGGTCTCAAAATACTTCATCAAGAACCTGGTGCTGACAAAGGCCGCGACGCCGGAGATCACCATACCTGTCAGGATCAATACGAGGACAGAATTTGGCTGGCCGATCAGTTGTGGAAGCTCCAGGATGGCGGCGGCTCCGATAATCGGTGTACCGAGCAAGAAGGAGAAGCGTGCCGCGTCCTCGTGGTTGAGACGGATGCCCAGGCCGGCCACCATACTCGCGCCAGAGCGCGAAATGCCTGGGATAAGGGCCAGGGCCTGCGCGGTACCGACGACGAGTGCCTCTTTCCACGAGAGCGAGGAGAGCGGGCGGAAGTGTGCCTCCCGTTCTTTCGCGCTAAGCCCCGCCTCTTTGTCCAGGGCATGAACGCGCATGCGTTCACCGAGAAAGAGCAGCGAGCCATTGAGGATGAGGTAAGCGGAAGCAATCAATGGCGAAGCGAACAGTTGTTTGAGCGGATTCTGTAAAAAGACGCCGAGCAACCCGGCCGGTATACAGCCGATGATGATCAAGAAACTTACCCACTCTTCTGTCCCCTTGCGCACCTCACCATCTTTGATGCTTTTGAAGAGGCTGTGCAGCACTTGTAACCAGTCGCGCCAGAAGTAGAGCAGCAAGGCGATAGCGGTACCCAGGTGCAACGCAACGATGAGCGGTAAGAAGCTTACGTTGCCGACAAGGTCTCCCCAGCCAAAAAGGCCAGGGAAGATCACAGTATTGCCAAGGCTGCTAATAGGGAACAGTTCAGTAATACCCTGTAGTAAAGCCAGGAAAATCGTTTGCCAGATAGTAAGGTTCATGCGCTAGTAACTCTCTTTATTGCAAATACTTTTGCTCCAGTTGTTGAAATTCTGGATATGTTTTCGCGTAGACGATACTTCCCGTTTTGGTACTGAGGAAGTAGAAGAAACCGCCCTTGATGGGGGATGCCGCGCCTGTCAGCGTAGCAAGCCCAGGGCTACAGATGGGAGTTGGCGGCAGCCCCTGATTGACGTAGGTATTCCATGGACTATTGGGGGCTACATCTTTTCCGAACCCCTGGAACGGCAACCAGTAATGTTGGGGAGGAGTGATGGAATCACGAGCGTATTCGACCGAGGGATCGGAACCAAGATAGCCAGCAGTATCGTTCGGGATGGTATTCATAGCGCGGTTGTAGTACACGCCAGCGACACCCGCGGCGTCGCGATTATTAGCTATCTCGCGCTGCACCAGCGAGGCCAGGATCACCATCTGGTATTCATTGAGATGATTCGCCTGCGCTTTCGCCACCAGGTTGTTTTGTTGAACATAATTATCAAAGGCCGTCAACATCTGGTTGACTACTAAACGAGCGTCGCCATCGACGGGAATGTCATAGGTGGCGGGGAAGAGTAACCCTTCCATGCTGTCATTATGCGGGATGAGTTTCAGCACCGGGTACTTGTTGAAATCCGGGAACTGCGCTGGATGTTTGGCATAGTTCAAGAAATCCTGTTTATTGAATTTAGCCAGCCCAACCGAGGCGAACGCGTTGGCAATCTGCTCGATGCGATATCCTTCGGGAATCGTCACAAAGAGAACATCGGGCGTGGCATTGAGCAACTGGTCGATGATGTCGCTAATCGTCATGCTAGTATTCAGGTGGTCATAGCCGCCGGCCTGCAATTGTGTGTCCAGGCCTTTGATACGCGCCCAGACGCGAAAGGCCAGGGCGTTGCGAATCAAGCCTTTGTTCTGCAAGTCGTCGGCAATCTGGGCGGTTGACTCGCCGCTGGTAATCTTGACTGGGATGACTTTCCCCACGTTAGAGGAAACAGGCCGAAAAATATCGGTGGCGGTATTCCATGCATAGTAAACACCTCCAAAGATCAGTATGCCTAGCAACAATACTGCGATAATGGCACCGCGTGCGCTTCGTCCTCTCATAATGTTGTTTCCTCTGTTGTATTGCCGCGTGAGTCCAGGTATTCCTGCAAGATCACAGTAGCGGCAAGGGCATCTATCTCGTGGCCCTTCTGTCGTCGTTTTGCTTTATGCGAGCCGCTCCGGCTCTGCCTTCCCCGTTCCTCCTGTCCTCGACGTTTCCCATTGCGTTCCACGAGCAAGCGTTGCGCTTCAACCGTTGAAAGACGCTCGTCCCAGAACGTGAGTGGAATAGCAATGTGCTGCTTGAGACGCTCCGCGAAAGCTTGAACCCATGCCCCTTGTGCATGTATCTGCCCATCCAAGCTGATGGGTAAGCCAATGACCAGACCCGTAGCTTCAGTTTCTTCGATACAGTGCTGAATGGCTATCCATGTTTGTGCTTCATCACGGGAAATATGCAGGGTTTTATAAGGGGAGGCAAGAAATCGTGTGGAGTCGCTTACGGCGACCCCGATCCTGGCCTCTCCCACATCCAAAGCCAACAATCGCGTCATTTATGTACACCTGAGACGTTCGCAGACACTATTCTGCTAGCATTCTAACGAAGAAGAGGCCGATTTGTCCAGTATTCTCCAATTTGGGGGATATCAGTCATGTGTAACTAACACCATAGGCATTTTTTTCTTTGTAAACTGCCTTCAATGACGCGAGAAGAGCATCGTGTTGTCGGGCGTGGGGACAAGGGGCTGGGCGGCGGCAGATGGGGGGCCTTGTGCTTGTCCTTGCTGGAAGTGCAGCCCCCCACCAGGACAGGCACAAGGCCCCCCATCTGCCGCCGCGTCCGCTCCCTGTCCCTACGCACGCTCCCCATGCCGTTTCGCTTCAGTGAGATGTATGGGCACAAGGCTCCCACGCCTTGCCCATTTAACGACTTTTGGGCGTTGTAGTTTTCTTAGTCGGCGTGGTTGGTTGGAGTACCGTCTTGAAATGGACGGTGATACGCTGCGTCCAGAAGGGTACAAAGTGGAAGAAGCTAGGATTGACGGTGATCTGAGCGTGGATGGCGTTGGGTATACCGCTCCGGCCAACCAGGGCTTGCTGAGCACCATCCACCGATTTACCATAGACGAGGTTACGGACGGCATCCTCGGAGATGCGCGGCGCGACCTGCCCGACGGCGGTAAAGCTGAGTTTGACGGAAGTGCCATTGGATGGCGAGCCGTTTTTGACCTGTTTGAGCTGCACTGGCTGCTGCGGAACAAGGTCCCAACCAGTTTTCGCTTGAGCGAGCGTGTTTTTCAGTTGTGCGGAGGCGGCAGTTTGCAGGTCAGAGGCTCGCACCACCAGGACGGTCATATGCAAGCGGAGCGTCTCCGTAAACGTCCCGTTGTTCACAACATCGCCAATCTTAGGCGAGAAGGTGGGTGTCTCGACCTGGACCGTTTTGCCCGTTTGATCGCCTGGCAGCACATTCTTAGCGAGGAAGTCCTTCACCCTGGCCTGTAGCTGGATGTCCAGAGCCGATTTTTCGGTAGCGACATCCTTGCTGGAGAGAGAGGTGGCGTTGCCAGCACCACCATGGGCGGTGGGATCAGTGTTGGTGACGGTCAAATTGACGACTGTCCCGGTTGGATTGGCCTGTTGGATGCTGGCGATGCTGGCGGGCGGGATGACGGTAATGCTGCCGGCAGCGACGTTCCCACTCACGCCCGCGTTTTGCGCCTTCACAGGGGTAGGAATAGGGGTGCCGGAAACAGCGAGTGCCTCCGCAAGCGTTACGAACTGTATACCGCTCTTTGTGTTTATGATGGTACCCGTGGGGATAATCACCTGACCGGTAGTGCCGGTATTGGTAAAGATGACAGTGCCATCGGCCTGTATCGTTCCCACGGTGGTCGTGCCAGTAGCATGTCCGGTTCCAGTGGCACTGGTATCAAAGGAGAGCAAATGCGCGGGTACCGTCTTCAGTGTTGTGTTCTGCTGGCTGGTGGCATTGGCGGTGAGGCTCATCGGCACGGGATACTCGTGTGATGGGAGGGTCAAGGTGACATCGGCAGAAGGCACCAGGAGAGCAACCAGACCAATAAGCACCAGGACGAGCACAACGGCCAGAATAGTGATGAGGGGACTGTTGTTCCTTTTCTTTTTACTCTGCTTACGCTGTGGTTGCTTGGCCGAGAGCGGTATTTTGCCAGTGACACGCGGGGAGGTAACGTTGCGCCTGGCACCAGTCTCTGGGCGTTTCTTCAGCCCTGGCCGTACCGTCTTAGAGGCTTGAGGTCGTTGTGGCGACAAAGGTAAAGGTTGAGGCTCGCGTGTTCCCATATTGCCGGTATAAGCCGGTGCGCCAGCTTGATTTGCCGTCGATGGAGAAGGGATATTGCGCGTCGAGCGGTCGTAGATGGGTGAGAGATCGTCCTCGTCAGCCGCTGGCGGTGGAGGCATGAGGGGCTGCACAGGCATTCTGCTCGTTTGATTCGTGCGCTTGCTGACATTTTGCATCCGTGGGGGACGCGGCAATCCTTCATCAGGATCCGCATCTACCCAGGAGGGATAGGGCTGCGCACCAGAATCGTGAACAAAATCACCCAGGTCGCCCTCGTCTTCGACATGAAGAATATTGGCAGTATCGTTGTTGGTGATATCGACGCCGTTCACGTCACTATCATAGAGTTCGTCGAAAGAGACGGAGCCGTGCTGTTCCGGCAGCGATACGGCATCGTCGTCATCGTCGATATAGTGCAGCGGATCATCACCTGCTCTCTCCGCGGAGGAAAGATCAAAAATCTGCCGCGTTGGGTCAGGTGAGATGGCACTCTGGGGGGATGGAGGCACCATTCTATCCGGGTCATTTTTCTGGGCTGCCTCGCGAATGCTCCGCGCCCGCTGGAAATCTTCCAGGAACAAATCTGGCTCTTCATCCTGATAGGATGGCTCCAGTGGGTGAATAGAGGGCGTAGAAGGGATAGAGGGAGGTGTCGATGGTTTGGACGTGGAAGACGTAGATCGGCCAGGGACACTATAATTAATTTCCGAGCCGAAGTGGCTGTCATCCTCGCCGAAGATAGATGATGACGACATCATACTTCCATTGGTGTTATTACGTTGGGAACGCATGCTATCGGCATCCAACGGCTTTGAAGTGTGCTTCTCGAATTGGTGTGTTCTATCCTGGCCACTGTTAGCAGCGTTCGTGCGCTGACCTGATGTACCCCGTCCAGGAGGTGTTTTCACATGGGAGGAAGGTCTTCCCCCTAAAATTGAACGTCCCGTGCGACTGCCGCCACGATTCTTGGAAGTGGGGGAGGATTCCAGTGAGTCGGCGACCTTAAAGCCGGCAGCCTTGACGACCGAGCGTATCTGACGGTCAGAGCTGATGATAAGGATTTCTTTATCTAACTCGCGTACACGAGCATGAAGTAGCCGCCAACTCACATGGCTACGCAGTTGTGTTTGTGCTGGAATCACTAGAATAATACGCCGCGTTGGGATGCTTTCCAGACGCTCGCGTACACTGGTTAATTCTTCTTCTGGACTGAGATAGATGATCTGCTCGTCGGCCATATGCCCTTCACCCCCTACGTGTGTGCGTACAATCCTATCGCAGTGACAGGAAGGCCGCATTGGATACATGCAGCATGACTTAGATATGCATGTTATGAATGACCCGGTAGAGTGTCCGTTCCAGGATATCGTTTTCGTTTTGCAGCTCAATAGCTTGATAGGCTAAAGCCATTGGTGTGATATCTTGTGCGTCCTTCAGCAATTCGTGAGGATCAGAGATACTGGAAACCATCTCCGGTTGCACCGTTTGTATAATTGGCTGACGGGCAAACGGGAGTCGTTCCGTCCAAGGAAAGCTTTCGAGCTTTTGGCACAGGTCTGGCAATGCCGAGCCGCCGCCAACGGTATAGATTGCTGGTGGCAATAACTCGCCCTTGGATAATTCCTCAATCAGCAATTCGACACTATCCATCCAGGTTTGGCATTCGGGAGCGAGAATGGCCTGCAACTCGTCACGGTCACCGCCCTTGATATTGCCGTTGCTGTAGTTTAATTTCAGCTTCTCCGCCTCCTTGATGGAGATACCTTTGCCGGTTGCCAGCCGACGCGTAAAGGTGCGGCCTCCGAGGGCAAACATGCGTGTCTCCTCAATGCCGCCCTGGCGTACCAGAGCAATATCGGTGGTACCACCACCGATGTCGATGAAGATTGCGCCCGTATCTGTGCCAGCGTTGGTGCTCAAGCAACGGGCCAGCGCATATGGCTCCGTCACTATTGTCACCAGCGTCAGGTCCAAGCCCTGGGCAACAGTTTCTAACGCGCCCAACTGCATAAGTGGAGCAAAGGCACTAAAGAGTGTGAGTGTAAAATGCCGCCCACGAAAGCCTATCGGGTTTGCCACAGTCTGCCCATCGATACGGACGGAGATCACCGCGGCATTGGTCAAGCGCACTTCAATATTCTGGTAGCCTGTTTCGGCAGCAATACGATCCCTGGCACTTTTCAGCAAGGTATTCTGAGCTTTTGTAATTAACCCCTCTAGCTCCTCGGGCGAAATCGGATTGGCCGGGTGCTGACGTTGCTTACTCACCATGATTGAGCTACCCTTAACCAACTCACCTGCGATGCCAATGACCGCGGCGGGCGCGACGACGCCGCCCGCCGATTTTTCGGCTTTGATCAAAGCCTCATTACAGTTGGCAATGACGCCTGAGATGTCGGTAACAATGCCATCCGACATGTGGGAATAGCTCTGTGGATGTCGCCCCACGCCTAACACGACCGCCTGGTCATCATGTACTTCAATGATTATAGCCTTCGCGAAGGCGGTGCCGATATCGAGCGCAGTGAAAAGATGACGTTCTCCATCTCCTCCTCCAGTGGGAGGAAGCGGTTCTTCGTCTTCGTCATACGCCCCGTCGTGGCCGTAGTAAAACCCGTTCTCTTCTTGTCTTCTCGAAAGGAGGTTGCGCAGACTTTGAAAGAGATTCTTCATTCGTAATAAATCCCAACTATGGTAATGAAGTGCCATTCTATAATGAATATGCGACAGTACAAATTTCGCTTGTGCATGTCTTGTACGTTATAGCACAAAATCCGTTCGCTAGCAAAGGATGATTATTGCTTGACGTTGTCGCGGACGAATTTGGCGACGAGGTCGAGGGCTGCACCCAGTTCGGCTTTGTTCTTGCCACCGCCCTGGGCCGATTCGGGCCGACCACCACCTTTGCCGCCCAGTCGCTCGCCGACGACGCTAGCAATTTTGCCGGCATGGAGGCCACGTTTGGTGAGGGCGGCATCGACGCTGACCTGAATGCCGATACGTTCACCGTAGTTGGCGGCCAGGACAACCACGCTAGGATGACTCAGCTTGCCGCGAACAATATCGCCCATCTCACGCAGCACCTTGTCATCAGCTACATCCACGGTGGTAGCGACGACGGGAATGCCAGCCACTTCCTCGGCATGCTGGACGAGCTGCTCAGCCTGTCGCGAGGCGTTATCACGCTGGTATTGCGCGATCAGGCGGCGAGCGGCTGTCAAATCCTGGACAAGTTGTTCCACGCGACTCTCCAGCGTATCGGGCTGCGTCTGCAATGTCGCAGCGACGGCTTCTACCGTGGCATTGCGACGGCGCAGATACGCCTCGGCGGCTCGTCCGGTCAAAGCTTCGATACGGCGAATACCAGCTGCTACGCTGGTCTCCTGGATGGTAATGTACACGCCGATCTGACCAGTGGCGGCACAATGGGTGCCACCGCACAGTTCGGTGCTGCTGCCCATGGAGACGACACGCACGCTGCTCTCATACTTTTCGCCAAAGAGAGCCATGGCTCCCGTAGTCAGGGCCTGCTCTAAAGGCATGATAGTAGTATGAACGGGGAAATCGGCCCGAATCCAGCGATTTATTTGTTCGTCAACTTGCGCCAACTCCGAACGGGTGAGCGCACGCGGACAGGTAAAGTCGAAACGCAGTCGCTCTGGCTCTACCAGGGAACCGCGTTGCTCTACCTGTGGCCCAATCAGGTCACGCAAGGCTTTATGGAGTAGATGGGTCGCACTGTGGTTGCGCATAGTACCTTCGCGACGCTGCGCTATGACGCTGGCCTGTACCTCATCACCAACACGCAGATAACCCGCACTCATCTGTCCGTAGTGAACGATGAGACCTTTGAGCGGACGTTGCGTATCTTCGACATGGAAGACACCAACGTTGCCAGTGATATCGCCATGATCGCCAATCTGTCCACCGCTCTCAGCATAGAACGGGGTAGAGTCGAGCAGCAACAATGCACGCTGAGGCGTACTGATGCTCTCTACCGCGGCACCATCCACAATCAGGCCGATCACTTTACTGCTGCCAGTAATTCCTTGATAGCCAGTAAATTCGGTGGGGCCGACGCGCTGCAACAGTTCCGTCAAGGCCTGGTCGTCCTGACCCTGGACAAAGACGTTGGTCGAGCGGCTGCGCTCCTGCTGGCGTTGCATGGCCTGCTCAAAGCCAGCTACATCGACAGTGAGACCATGTTCGGCAGCCACCTCCTGCGTCAATTCCAGTGGGAAGCCATGGGTATCATAGAGCTTAAAGGCCGCATCACCAGGAATGGCATGCTGCCCCTTTTGCTTGACCTCTTCCAACAGGTTGGTGAGCAGAATCAGACCAGCGTTGAGGGTCTGGTTAAACTTTTTCTCCTCCAGGCTCAAAATTTCGACGATGCGGTCGCGCTGTAAGCCAAGTTCGACGTAGTGGCTTTTCATCAAGTTGATCACGGTATCCGCCGCTTCTGAAAGGAACGGTTTGTCCAGGCCCAGCAGCTTGCCATGGCGCACGGCACGGCGCAGGAGGCGGCGGAAGATGTAGCCACGCCCCTCGTTGCTGGGCAACACACCGTCGGCTGCCAGGAAGACAAGGGCACGGCCATGATCGGCGATGACGCGCAGGGAGGCATCGTTCTTAGCATTGTTACCATAAGAGGTACCAGCGAGGGCAGCAAAACGATCAATGATGGCACGGAAAATGTCGGTATCGAAGACCGATTCTTTCTTCTGCAAGACCATGGTGAGCCGTTCGAGGCCCATGCCAGTGTCGATATTCTTCTTGGGCAGGGGCGTGCGCTTGCCTTCGAGGTCCTGGAAGTATTGCATGAAGACGAGGTTCCATATTTCCAGGTAGCGTTCGCAGTCGCAGCCAGGCTTACAATCCGCTCGCCCGCAGCCGTGCTCTTCACCGCGATCAAAGTAGATCTCGGAGTCGGGGCCGCAGGGACCAGACGTGCCGGGAGGTCCCCACCAGTTATCTTCCAGTCGCACGATGGCCTCATCGGGAAAGCCAGCCACTTCCGTCCAATAGCGCGGAGCTTCGTCGTCCTCTGGATGGACGGTTGGATGCAAGAGGTGCGCGGGCAATTGCAGCACGTGGGTTAGAAAGTCCCAGGCGTAGGTAATGGCCTCCCGCTTGAAGTACTCGCCCACCGAGAAGTTACCCAACATCTCAAAGAAGGTCAATGTACGCTCGTTGCCGACCAGCTCAATATCGGTGGTGCGAAAACATTTTTGGGCTGAGGTCATCAATAGGGCAGGAGGTGTCTCGCGCCCTAAAAAGTAGGGGATCATCTGCTGCATGCCAGCCGTCGTCAGCAGCACCGTGGGGTCGTTACGTGGTATGAGCGACGAACTGGGTACTTTGAGATGGCCTTTACTGGCAAAGTAATCCAGGTAACGCGCACGGATTTCGGTACTTGTTATTTTTATCTCTACAGACACGTCATGCCCCTCATTCTCTCTCTATAAGCTATCCCTCACGGGAATGGTTAGTTAGTACACTCGACAGTTGTATAATCAGGGATAGCTGCAGGTGTCCTGGGGAGTGCGCCGACAGTGTCCCAACGGATGCATCATATATTGTAAGATACCTTAAGGCCGCATATAAGCGCATCCTTACGCGAAGCGGTTACACGTATGCACGAGCATTATACCAGAGGAAGGGAAGCAGCGCAATAATGGAGGGAGCAAGCAGTATATGCCGGTGAAAATACAGGTTCCTCGACGTACCCTTTTGGTGCTGTGTGGCCCGGCGGGGTGTGGCAAAAGCACGTTCGCGGCACAACGGTTCGCGGCTACCACCATCGTATCATCCGACCATTGCCGCGAACTGATCTGCGATGATGTCACTAACCAGCATGTCAACCGCGACACCTTCGACCTTTTCTATTATATTATACGTAAGCGCATGTATTTGGGGCGTTTTACGGTGGCGGACAGCACGGCATTGCACGCGGATGCGCGGCACCAATTGCGCGAACTGGCCCTACACTATGGCTACTATACCTGCTTGCTCATTTTTGATATTCCGACCGCCATCTGTTTGCAACGAGATCGGCAACGTACGCGGCGCGTAGGTGAGGCCGTGATTGCGTATCATGACGGGTTGCTCAAACAGGCCATCGTGGATGCACCCAAAGAGGGCTGGCCGCAGGTGCATATTTTAAAAGAGGCGGATATGGACGCGGTGATTGATGTTATACAAAGGTAAGATAGGTATTTTAAGGGGTTGTCATGGGCCATTTAACGAAAATAGATCGTCAAAGTAGCGGTGCTGCGTTTTTCCCGACGCTGACGTTGGCTCGGTGGCAGTTGCGCCAGACATGGGGGTTGCTGCTGGTCATTGGCGCGGGTATTGTCGCCGCCGTTATGCTCGTCTGCGCGGTACCACTCTATGCGCAGGTTGCCATGAGCGCGGGACTGCGCGGCGTTCTCACCCTGTCCTCGCAAACGACCGATATCGTCGTCAGCAGTGATTCTAAACAAATAGCTACTCCCATCATTAACAAGGCCACGCAAAGCCTTAATCACAAGCTCCAGCAGAATTTGGGGCCATTTCTTGGCAGCTCGCAATTTTCTATCGAGACGAAAGATATCCTGGTGAACCCTGCTACTCCTGTTCAGCATGGCCCACATATCACCAAGTTTATCGGGCTGATTAGCGCACCAATGGCACAAGCACCTTCGCATGTAAAGCTGCTGCAAGGGCGGCTCCCCAACGAGAACAGCAACATTATTGAGGTCGCCCTTTTGCCAGAGGCCGCGAGCAGTCTGCATGTCAGCGTTGGCTCGGTCTTTACGATCAGCATTCCCTTTTTTGATGCCAGTCAGAGTGTTTTCAACCAGAACGTAGCACTGCATGTGGTTGGCATCTTTGAGCTTGCCAACGCCAATGACCAATTTTGGCATGGTAACGATTTTACCAATTACGCGCCCAGTGATTTTGTCATCACACACAAGGGGCTGGTCTCCAATGGCACCTTGCTCTCCGCCCTGACACGCCTTTGCAGTCAGGGCGCCGCCAAAGGACAGTTCCTCTATACCTCGCCCTCCGTTTATTGGTACTACCACCTGGACCCCTCACGTATCGCGATCAACGACCTGGGTACCATCATCGATGGGGTTAACAACGTCAAACTTGCTAATACCAATGACCCCCAATTCAATCAATCGCCGTTCTTGCAAAATACTGTGACCTATCAACAATCCGATATTTTGGAGCAGTATCTTAGTCGCACTTCTGTGGCACAACTTCCCATTATCGGTCTCCTGGTGCTGATGTTGGGTCTCGTGCTTTTCTTCGTCAGCATGATGGCCGACCTGCTGGTTGATCGCCAGTCCGAAGAGATCGCTATCCTGCATAGCCGTGGTGCCAGTCGCCGTCAAATATTCAGCTCGCTGGTGGTGCAGAGCATTGGTGTTGGACTCGTCGCGCTGATCGCGGGGCCGTTGCTGGCAGTCTGGTTAGTGCGCCTGGTCGCGCAACATTTGCTTACCGCAACTGACCAGAGTGCGCTCAACCTCATCGCGAATAATGCTGTCCTGGCCGCGTTCAACCTGGGTGGTTATGCTATTTTGGCCGTTGTGGCAACGCTGCTAGCGATGGTGTTAGCCATTTACCAGGCAATGGGACGCGATATGCTGTCCATGCGCCGTGAGGCCGCACGCTCGACGCGTATTCCCCTCTGGCAACGCCTGAACCTGGATATCATCGCCGCGATTATCGCGCTCACAGGCTATGGCTTCTCTATCTATCTCACCAACTCCGGTATTCTGGACGCGCACCTGCGTCTACTGCTGATCTCGCCGTTGACTTTGCTGGAATCGGCCTTTCTGTTGATCGCGATTATCTTGCTTTTCTTGCGCTTCTTTCCGCATATCCTGCAACTGGGAACCTGGTTGGCGACACGCGGCAAGAGTGCCGCTCCAACGCTCGCTCTGGCACAGATGGCACGGACGCCACGCCAACCTGTGCGTATGACGTTGCTACTCACGTTGGCATCCGCTTTCGCCTTTTTCACGCTGATCTTCACGGCTTCGCAGTCACAGCGCATTCTCGATGTCGCGGCCTACCAGGGTGGTGTCGACTTCAGCGGAACCATTGCCAGCAATATCTTGACGCCCGCGCAGCTAGCCGACACGACGACAGCCTATAGCCGTATCCATGGCGTCAAGGCTGTCACGCTGGGGTATACGACACCCGCCACCGTTGGCAGTAGCCAGGCAGGCATGCCGGTAAACTTTACCGCCGTCGATGCCAATACCTTTGCCAATGTCGCCATCTGGACACAGCAAGATTCCACCCAAGTACTACCCTCGTTGATGGCGCAACTGAGAGCTTTGCGAACGACGGCTCTAGTGCATAAAGCCGTTCCCGCCTTTGTAGATGCCGCGGGCTGGGACGCGCTGCACCTGACCGTGGGCGCGAATTTTATTTTGAATTTCGGTAGTGGTGAAAGTAATGACCTGGTGAACTTTACCGCCGTAGCCGAGGTGCAACATATTCCCACTTCTGCCGATAGCATTGCACCTGGTATTCTGGTGGACTACCAGAGCTATGTCAAAATCTACACAAAAAATTATGCCAGTAGCAATTTTATTGTCCCTTTGAACTACGTCTGGCTGCGCACCGCTGATGATCCGGCTTCCCTGACCAATGTGCGCAAAGTCCTCAGCCAGGGTGATCTCCAGATTGACCCACTCTTTGACCGAAGAGCATTGGTTGATACGCTGTATCACGAGCCGCTTTATCTATCGCTCACGGGCGTGCTGGCTCTCGGTGCCACCACCGCCTTGCTACTGGCCCTGTTCGGCAACCTGGTTTCGTCGTGGATCAGCACACGCAGTCGTCTGACTAATTTCGCGGTATTACGCGCCCTGGGGGCTTCTCCTGGTCAAGTTGCCAGCACACTCACCTGGGAGATGGCCATTATTTATGCCACTGCCATAGTGCTGGGCATCATTTTTGGCTCCATCTTCTCCGCTCTGGTCATACCTGGTCTGGTCTTCACCAGCATCGCTCCCAGTGGAGCACCCAATCAAATCAGCAGCGGATCATTTTATGGTTTGCAGGGCATTCCGCCGATTCAAATCATCATTCCCGCTTCACTGGGTTTTGCCCTACTGGCACTTGTGGTTATCTGTATCATCACGCTGACGATGATGGTACGTCTCGTCTCGCGCCCATCCATCAGCCAGAC
>JBPCJY010000202.1:0-4263 GCA_051004815.1 Ktedonobacteraceae bacterium | reverse complement strand
AAAAGCATGCCAGGCGGGCCAGACCTTGGGAGAGAAGGGCTGTCGTGTTTCGTTGCGTGCAGCATGACAGCCCTTCTCTCCAGTCCGCTCACGGGAACTCTCTCTCCAAATGTCTGACATATATGTGAATTTCGTTGCGTCGCTGTATGCTAATCTGTTATAATAATTGCGCATTTTAACGTGGAAGAGAAGGAATATGACTATGCCCGAACGCTATAAGACATTGCAAGGCTTCAAAGATGTGCTGCCCGATGAGGAACCCTATTGGCAATTCGTTGAACGTACCGCGATACAGGTGTGCCACCTGTATGGGTATCGACGTATCGAAACGCCGCTGCTGGAGGAGACGAGTGTTTTTCATCATGGCGTCGGTGAGGGTACCGATATTGTCGAAAAAGAGATGTATAGCTTTGATGATCGGGCCGACAAAGAGGGTCACAGCACCAATATTACGCTGCGCCCTGAAGGAACGGCGGGTGTGGTACGAGCGTACCTGCAAAATGGCCTTTTCAAGCTGCCGCAGCCGGTTAAGCTGTTTTACCTGGGAGCATTTTTCCGGCGCGAAAAACCGCAGGCGGGGCGTTTTCGCGAACACCACCAGTTTGGCTGCGAGGCATTGGGCAGTAGTGATCCTGCCGTTGATGCCGAGATGATAGGTCTGCTCTATCAATTGTATAGCACGCTCGGCTTGCAGCACATTCGTGTCGCTATTAATAGCATTGGAGACGGTAACTGCCGACCGCAATACATAGAACGACTGAAAGAGTATTATCAGCCCTTGCTCAACGATTGTTGTGAGGACTGCCAGATGCGCTTTGAGAAGAATCCGTTGCGCCTGCTGGATTGCAAGAAGCCGCAGGATCAGGCGAAGATTCAGGCTGCGCCCAAAATTTCCGAGTACCTGGACGATGCGTGTCGCGAACACTTTGCCGCGGTACAGCAATTCCTGCAATTGTATGGCGTGCCTTTCACACTTGACCCGTTGATTGTGCGTGGCCTGGACTACTATACGCGCACCGTTTTCGAGTTCAGTTCGGAGATCGATAAGCTGGCCCTGAATGGTGGTGGACGCTACGATGGGTTGGCGGAGATACTGGGTGGCGCGCCGACGCCAGGGATTGGTTTTGGAGCGGGCCTCGAACGCATCATCGCGGAAATCAGGAAACAAGGTATCACGCCGCCAACAGAGGAACGAACCCTCGCCTTCGTTGTCTACTCCGCTACAACGGCACAGCTCAAGGCAGCGGCGGTACAACTGGTGGCTGATCTCCGCCATGCTGGCTTTAAGGCTGAGATGAGCTATGGTGATCGCAGTCGCAAAGCGCAAATGAAACAGGCCAATGCCTCCGGCGCAAGCTATGCCGTCATCATACGCGAGGACGAGTCGGACCAACTTGTCTTCGCCGTCAAAGACCTGCAAGCTGAAGGGATGGATATCGACAGCAAACAGATTGATGTCCCGCGCGAGCAGGTGATCGAATACCTGCAAGGCAAGCAACCCATTCACGCGGGATAATTGGTACTTGGGACATTTGGGACTTCGGGACATTTGAGACATTTGTTTTCAGAGTTAGGAAGTTCAACTTACGGGGAGTGGTGATTGGGATGGTTGGGACATTTGGGACTTCGGGACATTTGAGACATTTGTTTTCAGAGTTTCAAGTCGAGATGGGAATGGACGAGGCGTTTCAATGCCAGGTGGGGTGCCAATCCTTTGGCTATAGAAAGTGTACATGATTTGGGGGGGAAAAACAAGGGGGATGGATTCAGCCAGACCCCCTACCCCAGGGTACCCGCGAGGGGTTACCTGTCCCCCAGACAGGGTCCCCCTACTATGGACGAAGGCGTTCCGGCGTCCAGTAGTAGGGCTACACATCATATTCATCTAACAAGGGTTTCGCGCACCTGGCGAAAAAGGCGGGATTGTCGCGTTCCAACCAATAGAGCGGCGTGAGCAGTACGGGTGGCAATCCCACATCCAGGGCTTTTCTGAATGTCTCCATTGTTTCTTTATCGTGTGATGGCTCACGGTAATAATAGGCTCGCAGCATTCCTTGCCAGAAATAGGCATCCCATTGCTGAACATAGAAGTTGAAGAGGATAACTTGCTGCTCGCGACCAATGAAGATGTTGTTCAGGTCGAAGTCGTCCTGGTCAAGTGGTGAGCGAGTAGGGTTGTGTGTCATGTTGAGTTGCCCTTAATGCAAGCAGGGTTTATCGTAAGTTTGTTAATTATAGGGATGATAGCATGAAAGGGTGGGTGTTGGGAAGCGTTGGTTTATTTGAGAACGGATGATCGAAGTAGCCAGTACACCCCTGTGCGAGGAGAGCCTGGTTTTAGCGTCTGGCAAGTGCTATACTTCTGATAGCGGTGGAGACAGGCCTTAGCACCCGCCAACAATAGAAAGTCCGCAATAAGAGAGTTTTGTCGTGTATCAAGAAATGTCTGAGACTCCAATGCTGCTTCAACTACAGGATGCAACGGTGATGAAGCAGAACAGGAAACGCGTCCTTGATGGAGTCAGTTTAGCGATCAAGGAAGGAGAACACACCGCCATTCTCGGCCCAAATGGCTCAGGAAAGTCGTCGCTGATCAAACTAATCACGCGTCAGCACTATGCCGTGGTTCATCCTGATGGTACACCATCCATGCTAATCTATGGGCGAGAGCGCTGGAACGTGTTCGAACTGCGCGGACTGCTGGGCATTGTGTCACCCGACCTGCAACAAATGTTTACAGACGGACTCTTCCAGGGGAAGACGCAGGGGATCGAGGTGGTCCTGTCGGGCTTCTTTGCCAGTTCCGGCATCTATCACCAGCAAGAGGTGACAGCAGCGATGCGCCGACAAGGGATGGAAGCGCTGGCCCACATGGAGGCGGAGTGGCTGGCGAACAAGCCGGTGAATGAGATGTCAACGGGGGAGGTGCGGCGCCTGCTCATCGCACGAGCGCTTGTTCACAACCCGCGCGCCCTCGTGCTGGACGAGCCAACCACAGGACTCGATCTGCTGGCCTCGCACCGCTTCCTTGAAACGCTACGCACTATTGCACGGCATGGGAAAACGATCATCCTGGTAACCCATCACATCGAAGAGATCTTGCCAGAGATCCAACGAGTCATTTTGCTTAAGGACGGGAGAGTGTTTCTCGATGGCCCGAAGGACGTGGTGCTCACGACGCAGCACATTTCTGCTCTCTTCGCCGCTCCTATCCACATTCAGGCGGGAGCAGCAGGTTACTATCAGGCCGCGGCATAGGTACCGCGGTTGCGGTCAAAGCGTTCAATGAGTTCAAGGACTGTGAATTATTGCCAGGGCGACCGCGAGGGTCGCCCCTACTATACACGCAGTACAAGCATAACGGGTATCGTCGTATAGTCGCCCTGGTCGTCATCATCACATCATCGGCAATAATTCACAGACCCTGCCTTGAGTTCAAGGACTGTTTGTGGTGTTGCCATCTTTCTGCTTCCTCACGTTTCCACCGTTTGGATTCCTGCTCCCACATGTGCGGATAACATCACGAAGTAAAAAAATATCTTGGTATGTCAGAAAGTGTTTTATTTTCGGGTAGCAATCTATTGCGTTAAGTTTAACCAAAGCGTCAAAAAGAAATTCGCTATAAACATGCCGATGTTGTTCACCAGTTTGATAATAGGCAAAAGAAAGTAAATTTCGTTCAATTTGCAGATGTATTTCCTTTATTAAGTCTGTAGATTGTAATGATACCAAAGCGTCCGTAACATGGTATTGAGTTATCCTGTCCTTGCAGTTTCGGAATATTTGTATAAGTTCCTTGGTCAAAGTGCTATGCTTTTTTGGATTGATCTCGCCTTTATCGTAGAGTTCCTTTATTCTTCTTTTCGCCTCAAGTTGTGCGCTCTGATCTGAGCCGCGCATTACTTCAAGGAGTTTTTCAATCTCGTCTAAATTCTGGAAAAGATACGGATACTTTGTATAATACTCATTGAAGTATTGTTCTCTTTGTTCATCAGTAAGAGGTCGCCCCTGATGTTCGATGACATCCGTAATAAAGTCTCCCAGGTTATCTGTTTGCAGTTTATTTTTTAACGGTATTTTGAATTGATACAGTTTTTGATCGCTTTTTGTCGGTCTAAATGATTCTGTGGCTGCACGAGTGAAGGACCCCATGTCTAAAGACAAGGGGCTTCTACAGCCATTGCTAGCTGTTGGCTGCTTCCCAGCCGTAGGATGTTGATTGCAGCGTTGGTGTCTCTGTCCAGTTCACAGCCACATACGCAA
>JBPCJY010000201.1:0-24423 GCA_051004815.1 Ktedonobacteraceae bacterium | reverse complement strand
TGGGGGGGGAAAGGATGAAGCCCCCCCACCCCTCCTCCCCGGTTGTGTTTTTGTCCTCTCCCCCCCCCCCCCCCCCCCCCACAACCCACAAAAAAAATCTTGCGAACCGCCAAAGGCGGTGAGAAGTCAATAAAAAAACAACACGGGGAGAAACCAAATGACCATCGACATAAAAGTAGGGCCACCAGTCATCACCATCAGCCAGGGGCGCACGTTCATGGTCACTGACCACAGTGGCTTTGCCAATACAGATGATGACACAGGTATCTATGCCATGGACACACGCTTCATCAGCTTTTATCGCCTCTACATCAACCGGGTACCATGGAAGTTGATCAATTCTAACCAGTTAACCTTCTACGCTGCGCGTATTCACCTCACCAACCCCCAGGTCACGACCGAGGGCGGTGTGCTAGCCAAAGATACGCTCGGACTCACCCTCAATCGTACTGTGAGCGAGGGCATTCACGAAGAGTTCTCCATTGTGAATTACACCGGTATGTCGGTGAAGTTTGTATTTGAACTGGCGATACGTTCAGATTTCGCGGATATCTTTGAAGTGAAATCGCATGATATCGTCCAGCGCGGCAAACAAGAAACACAATGGGACGAAAAACTCAAACGGCTCAGCACTTCCTATGATAACAAAGATTTCCATCGTGCCGCGATCTACCAGATAACCAACACCAAGGCACCTGTCGGCTACGCGAATGGGCGCCTCTTCTTCGAGATTGAACTTAATCAAAATGAGGAATGGCAGGCATGTGGGGATATTATCCTGGAACATGGACAGCACGTTAAAATACCAACCCCTGGTACATGCAGCTATGGCCAAAAAGGCACCTCTTCAGCGGGAGCTATCCCTTCGCAACATGTAGAACCAAGCAGCGACTTCGATAAACGGCAAGCACGCTGGCAAAAGAACTGTACCACTATTGTCACCCCCAACAATGACCTGTACCGCACCTATCGCCAGGCGGTAGAAGATATGGGCGCGTTACGCATCTATGACATGGACGTTTCGGATGAAGCCTGGGTTCCCGCCGCTGGCGTTCCCTGGTTCGTGACCCTCTTTGGGCGCGATAGCCTGACTGTCTCTTTCCAGAATATGGCTGTCTCCACCGGATTTGGAAGAGGCGCGCTCAAACGCCTATCCGAATACCAGGGAACAAAGCGCGATGATTGGCGTGACGAGCAACGCGGCAAGACTATGCATGAAATACGCTTTGGTGAGCTAGCGCATTTTGACCAAATTCCCTTTACACCCTATTATGGCACCGCCGATGCAACCATCCTGTATCTCATCGTTCTCTCCGAAACATATCGCTGGACGGGCGACATCGCCCTACTCAAAGAGTTTAAAAAGATCGCCAATGACTGCCTGAACTGGATCGACAACTATGGCGATCTCGACGGCGATGGCTTTCAGGAGTACAAAACTTTCTCATCACTAGGCTACCAGAACCTCAGTTGGAAGGATGCCGGCAACGCCGTTGTCTATGCCGATGGCACTCAGGTAAAGCAGCCCAAAGGCACCTGTGAACTACAAGGCTATGTCTACGACGCCAAAATCCGCATGGCGGAAGTTTTTCAGGCTTTAGGCGATGCTGAGAAAGCCAAGGAGCTATTGCAGCAGGCTAAGACATTGAAGCACAACTTCAACAAGAAGTTCTGGATGGAAGATGAAGGCTGTTTCGCCTATGGCCTCGATCCAGATAAAAAGCAAATCACTTCTATTGCATCGAACGCGGGCCAGTGTCTGTGGGGTGGTATCGCCGATCAAGATAAAGCCGAACGTACCGTCAAGCGACTCTTACAGGACGATATGTGGAGCGGCTGGGGCATACGCACCCTCTCCAGCAAAAATCCAGCGTACAACCCCTACCTCTATCAGCTCGGCTCAGTCTGGCCACAGGATAACGGCATCATTGCCGCTGGCTTCAAACGCTATGGACTGATAGACGAAGCCAACAAAGTCATGCGGGGCATATTCGACGCCATCAACCGTTTTGATTCCTATCGCCCACCAGAGGTTTTCGCCGGCATCCACCGCAAAGGAGATGTAGATTTTCCCGTGCTTTATCCGGGCGGAGCCAACATACCGCAAGCCTGGGCCACCGGCAGCGTCTTCCACATGGTACGCACCATACTTGGTCTACGCGCTGATGCGCCCAATAAACGCTTGTATGTCAAACCTACTCTGCCTGATTGGGTACCTGAGCTTGAGTTACAACAGTTGCGAGTCGGCCCTTGTTCGCTCACCATCCGTTTCTGGCGCGACGGCACCATCTCGCGTTGGGAGGTACAGGGCGTACAAGTAGATAAGGGCACAGCCAAGGACGATATCATTCACGTCGTAGACGAACCCGAACAGTAGGGCGCGATTTATCGCCGCCACCGCCGATTGATCGGCCCGTCCTGGTCGCGTGATATTCGCGTGAATATGTTAAAGCTCATCAATGCGCCTCGAAAGGAGTAGCATCGTGCAGAATGACCAGCAAGAAGAAATAGCTCCTCCGTCGTCAACGGAAGACAATAGTGAAACTGAGTCATTTTCTCAGCTAGAACAAAAGTATACCGCGGAGCAGCAGAAGACAGAAGAATATCTGGATATGTTGCGCCGCACCCAGGCCGATTTCATCAACTACCGACGCCGAGCCACTCAAGAAATGACAGAGGCACGCACCGCCGCACAAGCACAGGTACTGGAACAACTCTTACCTATCCTCGATGACCTGGGCCGTGCATTGAGCGCGTCATCACCAGAGTTAGCTCATCACCCATGGGTGCAAGGAATTCGCCTGGTCACAAAACGCCTGATGAGCACCCTTGAACGAATGGGAGTGCGTCTGATTGGCCGACCGGGAGAACAGTTTGACCCGCGCTGGCATGAAGCCCTCACCATGGAAGCACGATCAGATATGCCAGAAGGCACGGTTATCACCGTAACACGGCCCGGCTATACCATGGGAGATCGCGTCATTCGCCCCGCACAGGTCATTGTGTCCAGCAATGTCTCTCCAATGGATACACGTTAGGCTAGCATTGAGACCATCATAAGGAGGAAATAAAACAATGGCAAAAGTGATTGGCATCGATCTTGGTACAACAAACTCAGTCGTAGCAGTCATAGAAGCAGGTGAACCAACCGTCCTGGAAAATAGCGAGGGCGCACGCCTGACACCTTCCATTGTCGCCATTACAAAAAATGGCGAACGACTGGTTGGACAGGTCGCGAAAAGACAGGCAGTCACCAATCCCGAAAATACAGTGTTTTCCGTGAAACGCCTCATGGGACGCAAATTTGACGATCCCGAGGTGCAGCGCACCATCCACAATGCTCCCTACAAAATCACCCGCGCTGCCAATGGCGATGTGCGCGTGACGATGGCCGGACGCGAATATAGTCCACCAGAAATCTCGGCAATGATTCTACAAAAATTGAAGACTGATGCCGAAGCAAAATTAGGCGAGCGCGTTACGCAGGCCGTCATCACCGTTCCTGCCTACTTCAACGACTCACAGCGTCAAGCAACTAAAGATGCCGGGAAAATCGCGGGCTTGGAAGTGCTTCGCATCATTAATGAGCCAACAGCCGCTGCCCTGGCGTATGGGCTGGAGAAAAAGAAGGACGAGACGATTGCGGTCTATGACCTCGGTGGTGGTACGTTCGATATCTCCATCTTGCAACTGGGCGAAGGCATCTTCGAGGTCAAAGCAACGAATGGTGACACCCACCTCGGCGGTGACGATTTCGACCAGCGTATTATCAACTGGCTCGTCGCTGAATTCCGCAAAGACCAGGGTATCGACCTTAGCAAAGATCGTATGGCCCTCCAACGTCTGAAGGAGGCCGCGGAACGGGCGAAAATCGAACTCTCCTCATCCATGCAGACGGAGATCAACCTGCCCTTCATCAGTGCCGATGCCAATGGCCCCAAACATTTGGTCCTCACCCTGACTCGTTCAAAGCTAGAGCAGCTGGTCGGTGAACTGATCGAGCGCACACGCGGACCAGTCATGAAAGCTCTCGAAGATGCCGGGATGAAGGCCAGCGATATCAACGAAGTTGTGCTCGTCGGTGGGCAAACGCGTATGCCCGCAGTCATCGATCTGGTACGTAAAATCTTTGGCAAGGAACCTCATAAGGGCGTCAATCCTGACGAGGTCGTAGCCATTGGCGCGGCCATTCAGGCCGGTGTTCTGCAAGGTGAAGTGAAAGACGTGCTCTTGCTCGATGTTACCCCGCTTTCACTGGGCGTCGAGACGCTCGGCGGCGTCATGACCAAACTCATTGAGCGCAACACGACCATCCCTTCACGCAAGAGTGAGACCTTTAGCACGGCTGAAGATAACCAACCTGCGGTAGAAGTTCATGTGCTACAGGGCGAGCGCGAATTTGCACGCGACAACAAAAGCCTGGCTCACTTCCACCTGGAAGGCATCGCACCCGCCCCGCGTGGCATCCCGCAGATTGAAGTCACCTTTGACATCGATGCCAACGGTATACTCAATGTCTCCGCCCGTGACAAAGCCACTGGCCGCGAACAAAAGGTAACAATCACGGCATCCAGCGGTCTCTCTCAAAGCGAGATCGATAAAATGGTGCGTGAGGCAGAGATTCATTCTCGTGAAGACCGCGAACGCAAGGAAGAAATCGAGCTGCGCAACCGCGCTGATAGTATTGCCTACCAGGCCGAGCGCACCTTGCGCGATGTACAAGACAAAATATCGACCAACCTGCGTAGCGATGTAGAATCCAAGATACAGACCGTCCGTGAGGCTCTCAGTGGCACCGATACAGCGCGTATTCGTTCCGCGACGGCTGACCTGGAAAGCACTCAGCAGCGTATTGGCCAGGAAATCTATAGCCAGACCGGGGCCAATACAGCTCCAGGCTCTGACACTGGTTCACGGTCAAGCGGCCCCACCCAAAGCAATGATACTGGCACCGTCGAGGGCGAGTACCGCGAAGTCAACGAGTAGCCAATCTCTCCCCAACTTCTCGTTAACTTTGACTGTCCAGGACTTGTTGTAGCGGAGAGCTTCGCATCTCCGCTACAACAAATGCGCCGCTTGCAGCGAGAAGCCCTCCATATTTATAATATTGTAAAATGGAAAGCAGGACGAAAACATGCTAAACGAGGATTTCTATGGCAGTAGACTCTAAGGACTATTATAAAATTTTAGGCGTCACTAAGAATGCCGACCAGAAAGAGATTCGGCAGGCATATCGCAAGCTGGCACGCAAACATCACCCCGACGTTAACCCAGGCGATAAAGCAGCAGAGGAGCAGTTCAAGGAGATTAACGAAGCCAATGAGGTGCTTTCCGACCCTGAGAAGCGCAAAAAGTATGATGAAATGAGCACTTATTATCAGCAGTACGGACATTGGCCCGGTGCTGAAAATGCTGCCAGTGCGGGCGGAGCAGGAGGTGGTTATGAGGGAGGACAGTACCAATATCGCACGGTCAACGAGGAAGACTTGCGCGATATCTTTGGCGACCAATCCCCCTTCTCGGATTTCTTTGGCACCTACTTTAGTGATGGCTCGGCACCTGATGGCAGTACATCCACAACAAGCGGTCGACGCCAGCGTGCCACCGTTGGACAGGATGTAGAAGCAATAGTCGAAGTATCGCTGGGCGAGGCATACAAAGGCACCTCACGATTCTTTGAGTTGACGGAGCCAGATGGTAATACGCGCCGCCTGGAAGTCAAGATTCCGGCGGGCGTAGACGAGGGTTCCCGCATTCGTATTGCCGGGCAAGGTGTACAGGGTACTACAGGCCGAGGTGATCTGTACCTGCACGTTCATATGCTGCCAGATTCCGCGTTTACCAGGGAAGGGAACAATCTACGCACACGCGTTGAGGTTCCTTTAGCGACCGCATTATTGGGCGGTGAAATCCATGTTCCAACGCCAGATGGTCGGCGGCTCATGTTGCGCATTCCCCCGGAAACAAGCAACGGGCGGGCATTTCGTCTCCGCGGCCAGGGCATGCCACACCTGGGGAAACCAGAGCAGCACGGTGATCTTTTTGCCGAAGTAACGGTCGTGCTTCCTACACACCTGACCGACGAGCAACGCCGTCTCTTCGAGTCATTTGCTCGTTCCATCAGCTATAATGGGCACGAGTAAAGAGAGGAATTGGAGCTATACATGCCAGAGTATCACTATACCCGCATCATGATTCAGAACGATCAAGCAACAACCTATTATAACGAGCAAGAGACAGCAGAATATTGCCAGCTAGAAGTACAGATGATACGCCGCTTGCAAGCGGCGGGCTTAGTTGAGGGCATTGCCATCAGTGGCGAAGAGCGACGCTACCGTGAAGAAGATATCGCACAGCTGCGTCGCATACGACGCCTACATCGTGACCTGGGCGTAAACCTGGCTGGCATTGAGGTTATTCTACGTCTAACAGCACGCTTGGAGGCGTTGCAACGCGAACTAGGACGCTGACAGCGCGTTGTTAATTCAAGCGTTCACAAAGGATTTATCGTTCTCTACAAACTATATTTCTGGCCCTGGAAGATGGGTAGCCAGTACATCTTGCGTCATCATGCTGACAGGTAACGCGCCAAATTGGGCGAACATAGTAGCTTCTTTTGTGCTATTGAGAAAGGGCAGATACGCTTGAAACTGGCTTGTCCCATTGCCTCGTGTATACAGGTGCTCCACGCTCCAAAATGGGTAGCTTCCTTGCTGTAATGACTCGACACCTGGCTGCGCCCCATCAATCGCCAGCACAGCGACATTGCTAGCTTCCGCTTCCACTAAGGGAACATAACTGATCGCTCCAGGCGTCATAGCCACCGCCTGCACCCAATCTTTCTTCAGCCGCATACCCCTCACATGCTCAGTCGCGCCGTTGAGAACAAAGGAGCGGAAAATAGTCATCACGGTATCCGTCGTCGGTCGTTGATACACCGTAATCGTTTCATCGGGACCGCCCACTTGCGACCAGTTAGTGATGGTTCCCTGGTAGATTGCTTGCAAAGTAGCACTACTCAGTCCACTGATCTGCACATCAGGGTTGACAACAATAGCATAGAGCAGTGCCGCGATAGGATGATCCACCAGATTGCGCGAGGAACGGGCCGTCAAATCAGATGATGCAACGTCAATATGCCGCTGTTGCAAAGCATTTAGACCAACGCGGCTACCACTTTCATTCAACGCGAGCGTGAAATTTGGGCAATGGTTCTGGTAATCGCTCCCTAGCTGCTGTAACAATGGCCCCAGGCCCTGCGAACCATCTATCGATAGCGTGCCAGTTGCACAGTTGAGCGGTAGAGGCGCGGGAGTAACAGGTGGGGTAGCGGGGGTGCCAGAAACTGTCCCGTTAACTGTTGGAGTTGGTGATACCGCGATTGTAGAGGTAGTGGAAATAGGTGGATAGGAGCCAGAAATGGGCGTCAGGCCAGTTGTAGTTGTCGCCCTGGTTGGTGTGCTTCTTGCCTTGGTGGCTATCTTTGTCGCGGTAGCAACTGCGTGACCAGGATTTAAAAACGATATCGTACGCAAATCATACATATGCGCTGGCAATGAAAAGATAAAAAACGATGCCCCAATCAACCCGGTCAGCAGAACAAGAAGCATGAAGAAGGATGATATACGAGACCAGCTGACATGCGTACGCCGAGCACGCACAGCTATACGTCGCTCTGGCGCGGAAGGGACGACCTGTGGACTTTGCGGTTCCAGGGCCGCTTGTAATGCCTGTGCCAATGTCGCCGGGCTTGCAAAACGATCTCCTGGCGTTTTTGCGAGTGCAGTGCGTACTACAAGCTCTAGTTCTTCAGAGACATCCGCACGGATCGTCCTGAGAGCTGGCATTGGTTCGTTGGCATGCTGGATAGCGATTTCTCCGCGGTCTTCATCATCATAGGGCAAAAAACTACCCACTAAACGGAATAACAATACACCCAGCGCGTAAATATCGCTCGCCTCCTGGATCATCCCCAGAGCCTGTTCGGGCGCGACATAAGCGGCATTGCCCTCTCGTAGCTGCGATACTAATGCCTCACCCTCTTGATAGGCGCGTTTCATGCCAAAATGCGTGAGGAGAACGTGTTCTTCATCGTCTAGCAAGATGCTTGATGGCTGGATATTGCCATGCACAATGCCCCGTTCATGCGCGTACTGTAGTGCTGAACAAAGCTGAGTAATCACCCGCACCGCGAAAGGAATCGGTAAATATCGCTCAGGATACCGCTCTAACAATTGTGCCAGGGTCTCTCCCTCAGGCGCAAGGGTCGCGCAATAGAGCAGATCATCACCGGTGCCGAATTCTAGCAGAGGTTGGATATGGTCGTGATGGCAACGCCATACTTTTTCCACCTCCTCAGCAAAGTGTTCGCGAAACGAGGTGGGATCAGGAAATTCCGGTCGGAATAAGCGCAGGATGACATCCACTCCACCCCTGGTTGTTGGACGTGTACAATATGTCTCAACCATTCCCTCACGAGCTACACATTCGAGCAAGAAATAGTTACCAACAAGAACACCCGCTAATTCTGCCATCGTTTCCCTGCTCCTAAAACTATCACACCGCTTTCTGCGAGTGGATGCGCAGCATGGGGCAACACAAAAGCACCAGCACCACTCCCAGGATAGAAGAATGAGGATAGCAGTGCGCCCAAAAGTCCGAGCAGCAGCAAGATAACCACCACTATCGGCAAAGCTTTTTTCAGTCGCGCCCGCCACGTCCCGTTATCTTGCGTCTCCTTGCTTTCCTGGAGCCCTTTGTTAGCGTCATTCTTTGCCAGAGGAAGAGGCTCCTGCTGTAACGGTGGAGCAATTTGGGCTTCCGGTAACGCTGCAACAACGGACAGTACTGGCTTATCACGCAGATAACCCTCAGCCGTCAACGGTACTACGTCATCTGGCGCGGTAGGTATTGGCGACCATTCGATGGGGTCTGCTGACCAAAAACGATGTTGGCCAACCTGGCTACTCTCGTCCAGGAAATCCTTTTGATCAGTAGAGGAAATCTCTGCAGCACTTCCCCCGTTGTCATCCAACGTGCCATTAGGAAACGGCTGGTTCCTCTCTGCTAAACTTTCCTCTAAAAAGGATGGTGAGGCAAAACTTTCTTGCGACCCTAATGGCAGAGAGGGCGCCAACGTGCGATGAGCCGGTACGGGAGTGTATGGCTCACCCATGGCGACAGGAACATACATAGCAGGTACAGGTGTCTGCGGATTGATTACCCTGGGCGGTTGTTCCACCGCGGATGGAGCAGTTAGTGTACTCACAGTTTTAGCCACCGGCGAAGCGATAGGAGATACCGTTACTGCCACTAAAAGGGCCGTGCTCAATTCTTCTACCGAGGCAAAACGGTCATCAGCACGTTTCTGCAAAGCCATCTTTAGCACACCGTCCACGGCATCAGAGATACTTGGCACAAGTGTACGTGCCGATGGTGGCTGTTGGCGCACATGCTTGAGTAACACTTCCACCGGTGTCTGACCCGTAAAGGGCGGCTCTCCAGTGAGTATCCGAAACAGCAATACGCCCAACGCGTAGATATCGCTGGCAGGCCTCAATACACCCAGAGATTGTTCAGGAGCAGTATATTCCGCCGATCCCCAACCGACTCGCGTGAGCGATTGCTGGCTATCATCATAGCCCTGGGCAACGCCAAAATCAGAGAGTAGCATCCGCCCATCGGTAGCCACAAAAATATTGGATGGTTTAATGTTCCCATGTATCACTTTGCGAGTGTGAGCGTATTGCACCGCGCTACACAACTGTTGCAAAATAGGCAGAGCCTGCATCGCGGAGAATCTCCCACCCACACACCGCAACAAATCCTCTAATGTGCCGGGGACTACATAAGGAGTAACAACATACAGCAGCCCTTCTCCCTCACCAAATTCCAGTAATGGTAAGATATTGGGATGATCAAACTGACCAATCTTTTCCGCCTCAGCCATAAAATAGTCTCGAAACGATGCCTGTTGCGCAAAACTTGAGCGATACACTTTGACAGCTACCTCAAAGTTTCCTTCGCCCTTCTGGCGTGCATGGTAAACATCCGCCATTCCACCTTTGCTGATACACTGCAACAGGAGATAGTCACTCAGCATGACACCTTCAAGATCAGACATGCAAACACCCCGTTTATATTCATCCATACGATAGGGATAGAAAGGCCAACGCTAGCTCACGCCTGGCAATCCAATACATCGAACTAAACGAGATACAGACACTTTTTAGGAGATCTCCAGTAATCCAGATTTTAGTAGCAGCCGTATATTTAATAGCAAGCACAATAATGGTGCTTCGGTGTACATAGGCAGGCATAGACAACCTGTATTATCATTTTTCGCTGGTTTCACTAGTAGGAGGATTATTATGAACGCTATCCGTTTCGTGCCAACAGGAGTACACGCGTACTTCGATTACATCGGCGGTATTGTTTTACTCGCCGCTCCTTTCATCTTCGGCTTCTTCAGCATGGGTGGTCCCGCCGTCATCATCCCGATGGTTCTGGGCGTCGGCCTGATTGTCTATAGTTTATTGACGCGCTATGAACTGGGCATACCCGGCTTGAAGTTTATCCCTATGCCGCTTCACCTGGTCTTCGATTTTGTGGCAGCCGCGTTCCTCGCGCTCTCACCATTCTTGTTTGGCTTCGTCAACAAGACTCCTAACGTCTGGTTGCCCCACCTCATCGCTGGTGTTGCTGTTATCGTGCTTGTCCTGGTTTCACAGACACACCCCCAGCCAAAACACGCCATGGCAGATGCAAAATAACGTAACGTCCACACTTTTGCATCTTTGAGCATTGTGTAGCATTCTCAATCTTCCGCTTTGAGGGGAAAACGGAAGATTGGGAATTTCCTTTTGTACTTTCCTTACTTGAAGGAGCCGCTCACATCCGTAGCCCTAAAATCAGCAATATGGTTACAATGTGTAGCAGTTGATCGAGCCAGATGGAGTCAATCACTTTGTAGCGCGATTTCAATGGGTCAACCACAAAATGTGTACCAAACAGGACAGCCGTCGCCAACACAGAGGGGTGCGCAAAGAGGATAAAGGCGGCAGTATACGTAGCACAGTGATAGAAATTAACTTCCCAACTTTTGCCCTTTTCGACACTCATCCAGGTGCTTTGAAAGGCAAAATCACCAACAAAATGACAGGCCAGCCAGATAAGCAACGTGGAAATTGAGATGTCAATGAGCATGAATAGTCTCTCTCCTCGCTGAAAAACCCTATTTGCAAAAAGTATAAGCCAGGGAGAGACAAGGAAACTATGAACTAAACCGCCTTAAAAATGTGAAGTAGGACACATCCAACTACCCGCCCATCTAACGTTGTGCTTATGCAGCAGTAGTAGCACTTGGCTGTGGTAAACGACTGCTGCGGCCTCGCCACGGCGTTCCTGAGAGTGCTCTGAGTAACAACATCGCGACCACCAGCATCCAAAAACAGAAGGCCAGGTCTTGTTCCAGGAAAGAACTATCTATCATGCCCTGCACCAGAGCGGCCAGCATCGCCGCACCCACGCCCATCGTCATCCATTGTAACCAGATAGTCTTGTTCGTCTCGTGTGTACGCAAGTAGCGCAAAGTTCGTATGAAGAGCCAGTAGAACAGCACCAGGACCGCGACAAAAGCGAGTAGACCAAAAATACCGATGCTGACCCACACATGGAGCAAGATATTATGCGGATGTGACAAAAACGGCTCAAACTTGAGGTCTGTACTCAGGTGCGTAACAGGGTCGCGAGCAATCAGATAGTGGTGTAAATGGGGCGTAAAGCATGTTGTATTGGTGCTGTAATGGCACAACCAGTTGTCCATACCATAACCAAACCATGGGCTGTCATGAATCATATTCAGTGCTGTTTGCCAGAGATAATAACGCTTCGTCGCGGTACTGACATTGTGAACATCAAGATGATTGCCAAGCAAAAATAGGGCAATCTTGCTATGAAACAAAAGCAGCACAATAGCCGCTCCAACCACAAACACAACAGCGCTTGTCAGCAGCACCTTGCGGTTGCGAATGGAGAGCGCGACAATAAATAATGCAGCTATCGGTACCGCTAGCCACGCTCCGAGAGACTGAGTAAGGTAGAGCACATAGATCATCGGCAAGCAGAGGATAACCCCAACAACGCGTATCTTCCAGGAAGAGAGCCACTTGCTTGTAAATGCGGCCTTCGCAACAACGAGCGCAAAGCCAATCGGTAAAGTATAGTCGAAGAGTAGCCCGATGCTATTGGCACTCCCATATATTGCATGAACACGGCGAATACCATCTGCTTCCAATACCAATGTTTTCTTAAAAAAGAGGTACTGGATCATACCTATACCCGCGACTATAAAGCCAGTCGCCAGCAAGGCTCCCAACAAACGCGTAAGGTCCCCGCGTGTACGCAAACAGTATAGTGCCATTACCACATAAAGCAGAGGTTCAAGTACTTCCTCCCGAAACGAGCGCAAAGCAGTGACCTTGTCATAGGCAATCACGATGGAGAAAGCCGCCGCCGCCAGAAACACTAGCATGGGAAGCATAAACGGCCCCAATCGCTGCCGAAATTCACGCCAGGATAACCAATAGTGCCAATGAGAACGCTTCAAAGCAAGTTGTAACACGAATACAAGCACACAAACACCGAATACTATTTCCGCTGGACTAAAAGAGTAGTGGCTATACACAGTCTTATGTATGAGGTAATAAGGCAAAGCTAAAGGCAAAAGAGCAAGAGCAAATGGTAGCCGATACCAACAGAGGGCAGCAAACACCAGCAAAAACGGCAACGTATACAGTGGATTAATATGAAAGATAGCGTTAGAGCCAAAATTCGTGTTACCAATGACATAGTACAATGCCATTGATAGAAGCAAGCTCACCTCAATCAAGCGGTCATGCCAAAACAAGGGAATCCCCTTGCCATGTTTGCCATTAACATCAGGAAGATTCGCCGTATCAGCTATTTCCGTATTATCACTATCCAGGCTCTCCGCGCTATCCTGCTCATGCCCGGTAGCATCTGGTAAAGAAGAGCTTTGACTACTCATAAAATATAAGTTCCTGCTAACAGATTCTTGTCATATATTCATAATATAAATGTTACAACGCACGGTAAGCCGTCTATGTTTCTGTCTATGTTATGTTCCTGCTTGCAGTATAACAAAGTCCCTGCCGACCGTCCACTATACAACTTTTCACTGTTCAGCTTTAGGACTTTAGGCAAACAAGCGGGCATCTCAAACGTCGCTCTCTTTATTCTACCCGACACGAACAACTGTGGTAGAGAGCAATGTTGCTCTCTACCACAGTTGTTCGTGTCGGGTAAATCCGGGAAAAACCTACCGCGTCAATTCCTTCACAAATTGAGTGAAGACGTGGACATGATGGTCAAGATCAGCCTGCGTATGCTGAATCGAGATCGTCCATTGATCATCGAGTCCCGGCGGGAAGAGGATGCCACGATTCGCCAGGAAGAGCCAATAAGCAAAGGAAACATCCATATCAATATCCCACCACGCACGATAGTTGCGTGCTCGCTCATAGCGGAACATAGCACAACCTTTTGCACCAATCTGCGCCACATGCATCGGCAGATCAAATTCCTCAATGATACCAACATAGGCGTCCGCCAATTGCTTGGAGAGCATCATCGCATGCGCATGGGCTTCCGGCGTGAAAATCTGCGTCAACGTCACCAATCCGGCACGCATCGACATGGGATTGCCGTTAAACGTCCCTAAATGCAGAACTTCCTCGTGGTTAATATGGCGCATAATCTCTTCGCGACCACCAAAGGCACCTATTGGCATACCGCCGCCAATTGACTTGGCGAGACAGATCAAGTCTGGCTCTACAGGATAAATTTCTGTAATACCGCCTGGAGCCACCGTTACCCCTGTCTTCACCTCGTCAAAGATCAGCAGCACATCGTGCTTACGCGTAATATCGCGTACACCTTGGAGATACCCCTCATCAGGCATCATGATACCAACGTTCATCAAAACGGCCTCGGTAATCACTGCCGCTACGTCACCTTCGTGCTCCGTTAAGATACGATCCAGGGCCTCCAGATCATTGTAGGGAGCGATAATGGTATTGTTCTTAACATTCGTGGGTATACCATGCGAAGCGGGTACAGTATTCGGGTGATCGGCAGGGCCAGCAGCAGTTTTAGAAGGTTTTGTACTCATCAGAACAGAATCGTGATGGCCGTGATACGAACCTTCAATCTTGACGATCTTGTCACGTCCGGCGTGCGCACGAGCCAACCGCAGCGCGTCCATGGTTGCTTCAGTGCCAGAATTACAGAAACGCACTTGCTCAATTGGTGCGAAGCGTCGTACCATCTCTTCGGCCAGGAACACAGTTTCTGCACAGGGCAACGAATAAAGGCTTCCCTTGCCAAGTTGATCGCGCAAAGCCGCAACCAACACTGGATGCGAATGACCTACAAGGAGACTGCCAAAGCCAAGGTGGAAATCCGCGTACTCATTGCCATCATAATCCCAAATATGGCTTCCTTCAGCACGACTAATAGTCATAGGGTAGGGTGGGACTGCCTGGAATGAACTGGAAACGCCCATCGGCAACGACGCTTTAGCGCGTTCATGCAGTTCGTGGGAGCGCGGAGTACGCTTCCTGAACTCCGCTTCCTCGCGAGCAACGATCTCTGCTACAAGTTTAGGGCTGATCGTAAGAGGTTCCCGAAGCATAAAAGCTCCTTTCCTGTGGGAACAGGTGAAATAACATAGCATGTTCTAACATTTCCGCAAACAGTATCTACTGCTTAGTTCTATTGTACCCTATTACCTCTGTACTTAGCAATCGTTTTGCGACTAAATTTTGCGAATTACGCATATTTTTTAACATTTACCAACGAAATTCGTAATCATAGAGTGGTGGAGCATAAAAAGTACCCTACAATCAAGGTTGTAGGGTACTTTTTATGCTCCATCATACAATCGCTTTATGCATAGCTAAGCATGACCATGTAACGTGCCGGAAGTGGCAGAATGTTGTTTGGACTCACTGGATTGAGCGGGTTTGGGCAGCAATGGTTTGCGCGTCATCCTCACAAAGATGGAGCCTACTATCAGAAGATAGGCTGCGTAGATTGCACCCTGTAAGATAGTGGGAGTCTCGGCATAGCCCAGGAACGTATGCAAAATGTCACCCAGCGTGCTATCTTCACTGAGAACATGAGCAGTATTCCAGAGAATTGTAGTGCCAAAGGACAGCCAACCAAGCTCCTGCATATTTTGCACCGCGTCACCAAGCAGACCAGCCGCAAAGATGAGTAAGATAATCCCCATCACACGGAAAAACATGCGGTAGTCTAACCGATATCCCATACGATACACCAGGAAACTCAGACCAACTGCCGCTAGCAAGCCAAGCAATGCCCCAAGTAGCAGGAGCAGTCCATTCGTAGTAAAGGCGAAGGCCAGCATAAAGACTGCCGTCTCCAACCCTTCACGCCCTACAGTGGTAAAAGCTAGTAGCCCTAACGCAAAGCCAGAACCTGCCAGGCTCGCCTTTGCGGTAATGTCTTTCTTCAGCGAGCGACTATGTTTCTGCATCCAAAAAGTCATAGTTGTGAGCAAGACAACTGCCAACAGGTACGTTATAGTCTCAAAGATAGTTTGGAAAGTCGATCCAGCATAGGAATGTACCGTGACATAGAGAGCAATACCACCCAGCAATGAGCCTAGCACAGCCAGGATCACACCAATCCACACAGCCCTGGCTTGATGTGTCTGGCCCAGTTGGCGCAGTGCGGCAAAAAGGATACTAACTATCAGGCTAGCCTCTAGCCCTTCACGTAGAAACAAAACAAATGCTGCTATCATAATGCTACAAACTTTCTCTTAACTACACATTTCTCTCTCAATGACAACTGCTAACACATCAATCCCGACTTACCTACTCAGATATTAGCATACCCTAATGTGAAGAGTCAAGAGGAACACAGTGAAATTCTGGTAATACTATTAGCGTGTCACCCAAATTTTACTGGCAGCATACTTACTGATACACACCTCACGCCCATCTACCTGCGCAATGAAGTTTTCGCTCTGTGCTTCCATATCTCCACCATCATGCGTAAGCACTGTCAACTGCGTTTCAGGCGTTAAGCTTTTTTCGTGCAGATACAGAATGAGTCCCTCCTCATCCTCCACCACTTCTGAGATACAAAGGATAGTCACCACCTCTCCTCTTTGTACGTTGGAGAGACGCACGGCGTTGCGATCTTTCAGATAATTGCGTGCATTTGCCACCGAGCCGGGAATGGGATTGCCATGTGGACAGGTAGTCGGATTATGCAACGTCGTAATAACACGCGCTTCTACCGCCCCTGATATGAAATGTTCCAGGCGGCAAGCCTCCTCGTGAACCTGGTGCCATTGCATTCCCAGCATATCAACCAGGAACCGCTCGGTAAGCCTATGCCTGCGCAACACGGCTTCAGCCGCCTGATTACCGAGTTCCGTCAATGTCACTTGGCGTCTATTGTCCATCTCAATGTAGCCATCACGCACCAGGCGTTTCAGCATCTCAGTGACAGTTGGCGGAGCGACGCGAAATTTCTCCGCCAGCCGCGCTCCTATCACTATCTCATCCTCCATGCTCATGTTATAGACCGTCTCTAAATATTCTTCAACCGTTGCGCTCAATGGCTCTTCCATTTTTCATATCCATTCTTATCTTATGCCAAACCCAGCAAGCACTATCTCTCTTCTTTCCTTCCCTGATTCTACCATATGCATGAGCCAACCGATACACAACAATCAATTTAGGCTCTCCATCTCATGGACCAGCCGTAGAGGCCGGTTTACCGCGCCCAGCGCCGATGTATCGGCCCGCCCTCGTCACCCGCAAACATACAAAACCATCAATTTAGGTTTTTCCGCCATTGCCCGATAAAGAGTAAAAGACACAACTTGATACATATAGCTCTATTTGGAGGATGGATATAGTGAGACAAGAGAGGAGTCTTCTAACTATGATAATTGCGCCCGTGCAACCTGGCACTACACCATTATCGCCACATCTCATACCAGACAATCAACAGCTGCTCAAAAAGAAACGTTTTCCGCACTTCCGCTTCAACAAACAGCTTGCCTTGTTAATCTTCACGGCCTTGCTGTTGGTCAGTTCGTTTGCCATTTCCACTACTCAGCCCACCGCCCATGCGGCCAACCCAGGAGTCGGTAACGCGTGTTCCTGGTATCAGGTACGCCGCGGTGACACCCTATCCAGAATTGCCGGAAGTCACGGAACCACGATTTGGACGCTGGCACGGGCAAATAATATCGGTAATGTCAACCTTATCTTTGTAGGACGCGAGCTTTGTATTCCATATCATGTAGGCGGTGGTAGTGGTAGTGGACATGGCAGTGGTGGCAGTTCAGCCGGTCTATTATCCAATGGCGTCGTGACATGGTATGCCTATAACGCCCTGGATTGGTCTTCACGGTCTCAAGTCTCCTCCATATTGCACCAGGTCGCTGCCCGCTATGGTCTACCAGCTAACCTGTTAATGGCTATTGCCTGGCAGGAAAGCGGTTGGAACCAACATGTCATAGCCTGGGATGGTGGCATCGGTGTTATGCAACTCATGCCCTATACCGCCATGAGCATCAACTCTGGCACCGGCATCAGGCGTAACCCATACCATCTTTATGACAACATTAATCTCGGTGCGACCTACCTTTCCTGGCTGTACCACAACTTCCATGGCAATCTGTCTAAGACGATCAGTGCCTACAACGAGGGTGGCTGGGCCGTTATCCACCGCGGCATTTTCAATTGGCACTACGTCAATAACGTCTTATCCTTGATGCGAGAATTTAGATAAGCGATGAAATTGCTGCTATAGCACTTGACACAACCGCAAATCACCTATATACTTTCATCAAGCACAAACGAATACAGTCAAAGCTACGAACAGGAAAAGTACTTACCCTCACATGGTTACAGAAAGTCGGGCACGATGGAAGCCGATACCACTGCGGTTAAGGAATGGGCCTGGGAGCTAAAGAGCGAAATATTCTGTCTTGCGTGAGCAAACAGAACGAGTAGGACTCTTGCGGAACGTCCCCCGTTATCGAGGACAGGATATCAGAGTGTATCCGACAATAAGGGATTACCCGCCATCTTGGCATCGGTAATCTGAAGCAGGGTGGTACCACGAAAGCATTACGCCTCTCGTCCCTAGAATGGGATGAGCGGCGTTTTTTATTGCTGTTTTTAACACCTTAATTGTCTTTTTTTATTATGTTATTGGGAGGAAAATGATGTCAGTGGATATGAGCAAAAGCTCCAAATCAGCGTTAGAGTCGGCTCAGAAAGAGGCTCCCGTGAAAAAGCGTGTCTTCTCCGGTGTACAGCCAACAGGCAATATTCATATTGGCAATTACCTGGGAGCCATTCGCAATTGGGTCGCGGGACAAGCAGAGTACGACAATATCTTCTGTATTGTCGATCTGCACGCCCTTACCGTTCTACCGATTGACCCCAAAGAGCTGCACCTGACAACGCGCAAGCTGGCTGCATTATATGTAGCCTGCGGCCTGGACACGCGCTATTGTAAGCTCTTTGTCCAATCGCATGTACATGAGCATGCTGAGATGAGTTGGATCATGAACTGCTTCACCCCCATGGGCTGGCTGAACCGCATGACCCAATTTAAGACAAAAGCAGGCGATAATCCAGATTCTGTGAGCACTGGCCTCTATTGCTATCCAACACTGATGGCCTGTGACATTTTGCTCTATCAAACCAATTTTGTACCCGTCGGCGACGACCAGCGACAACATATTGAGTTTACTCGCGACCTGGCACAACGCTTCAACAGCATGTATGAACAGCAAGTGTTCACTATACCGGAGCCACAGATTCGCGCAGTCGGCGCACGTATCATGTCGCTGGATAATCCAACAAGCAAGATGAGCAAAAGTGATCCCAACGATGGCTCACGCATCAATCTGCTCGATTCGCCTAAATTGATCAAGCAGAAGATTGGGCGGGCCACCACGGATTCGCTGCGACTGGTCACTTTCGACCCAGAACGACCTGGCATCTACAATCTGCTCAGCATCTACCAATTGTTGACGGAGCAATCAGAGCAAGAGATCGAAGCCGAATTCGCTGGTAAAGGCTATGGTGATTTCAAAGCTGCCCTGACCGAGCGGTTAGTCGCTACTCTGTCACCCATCCAGCAAAGGTACAACGAATTGATCAACGATCTCCCCACGCTCGAGGCCATCCTCAAGCAAGGAGCCGACGCAGTACGCCCACAAGCAGCAACAACCCTACAACGTGTAAAAGATGTCATCGGTCTGGGCTAACGAGTACTCATCACCTCGAAGCACGAATCGCTTCGTCCATAGTAGGGATACCCTTTACGGGTATCCTGGGGTGGGGCGGCAGGGTGTGGCTTAACTGAGTGAAAGAAAGCAAAAAGTATGTATTATCCAACGTTCGACGAAATCCAACGCCTGCATGACGCAGAGATAGCCGCCCACCACGTTGGGGAACATAGGCGACCTCTGCTGCCGCTCTATCGCGATATCCTGGCAGATTTGGAGACACCTGTCTCAGCCTATTGTAAGACAGCGCAAGGCCCCTACAGCTTTCTGCTGGAAAGTGTCACTGGTGGGGAACGCGTTGGCCGTTATTCGTTTATCGGCATTGACCCCTATCTGGTCATCACCCATCGCGGGGAAACAGCGACATTGTTGAAGAGAGTTGGACAGCATGGGCAGACGGTCAGCGAAGAGATTCCCTGCCATGACCCATTACAGTTAATCGAACACGAGCTTGGGCAGTTTCGCTTGCTCTCACCTGCTGGTATCTCACAGGACGAATTACCGCAATTTCATGGCGGGGCGGTTGGCTATTTGGCCTATGAAGCGGCATCCCGTTTTGAGCGGCTGCCCGTACCGGAGAAAAATACGTTGGGATTACCCCTGGCCGTTTTCTGCTTCACAGAAACGGTGTTAGTCTTCGATCATGTCAAACACCGCGTGCGCATTGTCACACATTTGCACCTCGATGCGCCAGACCTCGGCACTGAATACCAGCGCGGCAAGGCCATTCTTGATAATGTGCAGCAACTCTTACGCCAACCGATACGTTTGCCAGCAGAGCCGACTCCCATCTCAGATGTAGCAGCCCTCCAAGTTACCTCGAACCGCACGCCGGACGAATTTGAGGCTATGGTACGCCGTTCGATTGAGTATATTCAAGCAGGTGATGTGTTCCAGGTTGTCCCATCGCAACGCCTGAGCCGCCATGTCAATGCGTCACCCTTTACGGTCTACCGTGCATTGCGAGCCATCAATCCATCGCCCTATATGTTCTATCTCGACCTGCACGACTTTCACATCGTGGGAGCGTCACCGGAATTGCTGGTACGCTTCGAGCATAACGAGGTGACTATTCGTCCCATCGCCGGCACTCGCCCACGCGGCAACGATAGGCAAAGCGATCAGGATTTCGCCGAAGAATTGAAAAATGATCCCAAGGAGCAAGCTGAGCACGTCATGCTGGTTGATCTTGCTCGCAACGACGTGGGACGCGTGAGTATCCCTGGCAGCATCCAGGTAGGTGAATTCATGGAAGTTGAACGCTATTCTCATGTCATGCACCTCGTCTCCAACATTACCGGGCAACTCCGCACGGATATGACGCCCTATGAGGCCCTTCGTGCTGGCTTTCCGGCTGGCACAGTTTCAGGAGCACCAAAAATTCGCGCCATGCAGATCATCAGCGAACTTGAAGAGGAACAGCGTGGCGTCTATGCCGGAGCCGTGGGATACTTCAGTCACTCCGGAAATCAGGAAACAGCGATTGCCCTGCGCACCATGATTATCAAGGACGGACGAGCCTATATCCAGGCGGGTTGCGGTGTCGTCGCCGATTCTGATCCCGCTGCTGAATATCAGGAAAGCCTGAACAAAGCCAAAGCATTGCTACGTGCTCTTGATGAAGCCGAAAACCTTGCCCATGAACGCCGCATCAGCACCGCAAGCATCACAGAGGCACATGATTTGGCCACAAACACGGCAGATACCCCTGCCATAGGAGGCGTTTATGCTGTTGTTGATTGATAATTACGATAGTTTTACCTACAATCTCTACCAATACCTGTGTGAACTGGGAGCCGAGGTATGTGTCCGTCGCAATGACCAGATGACACTAGCCGAGATCGAGGCGATGAAGCCTACTGCTATTGTTATCTCTCCCGGTCCCTGCACACCTGATGAAGCAGGTCTATCCTGCCAGGTTATCGCGGCCTTTGGCACACATATTCCCACCTTGGGCGTGTGTCTGGGTCATCAGGCAATAGGGCAGGTCTACGGTGGTAAGATTGTACGTGCGCCAGTGCCGATGCATGGTAAAACAAGCCAGGTATACCATCAGGGACAGGGCGTTTTCCACAATCTGCCTATGCCATTCGCGGCGAACCGTTATCATAGCCTCATCGTTGAGCGTGCTACCCTTCCCCATGTACTGGAGATCACCGCCGAGACGACGGATGGGCTGATTATGGGTCTGCGTCATCGTACTTATCCCGTCGAAGGCGTGCAATTCCACCCGGAGTCAATCATGACGCCTGTAGGGAAAAAGATATTACGAAACTTCCTGGACATTCAGTACTCTACCGTGGCCCTATGATGCACAACCATAGCCCTATGAGGCCCTGGTTTATAAGGAGAGGAGCAAGCAATGATTCGTGAGGCAATTGCCCATATTACGACCGGAGCTACCTTGAGCGAGGAAGAGGCGGAGGCGGTCATGGAAGAGATCATGACTGGCGTAGCCACCCAGGCACAAATGGGCGCATTTCTCACCGCGTTACGTCTTCGTCCAGGTGGCGAAACAGTCCAGGAGATCACCGGCTTGGCGCGTATCATGCGCGAAAAAGCGGTGCAAGTTCACCTGACGGAAGCTACTGCCGCACACGCATTAGACACCTGTGGCACCGGCGGCGATGGTGCTGGTACCTTTAACGTCTCTACTGCTGCCGGAATCGTAGCGGCGGCTGCCGGTGCCGCCGTAGCAAAGCACGGCAACCGTTCAGCCACCAGTCGCTGCGGCAGTGCCGATGTCTTGGAAGCCTTGGGCGCACGCATCGACCTTGGCCCAGAGCAAGTTGCCCGCTGCGTACAAGAGGTTGGTTTCGGCTTCATGTACGCGCCCGCATATCATCCCGCCATGAAACATGTCGGGCCAACGCGTCGTGAGATAGGCATTCGCACCGTCTTCAACATTCTTGGCCCATTGACCAATCCTGCCCATACGCATTTTCAGGTCTTGGGTGTAGCCGATGGGTCACTGTTACGCAAAATGGGCGAAGTATTGCTTCACCTCGGTTGCCAGCACGCTCTCATCATTCATGGTGAAGATGGCATCGACGAATGCTCGCTCAGTGCTCCAACGCATGTTTGCGAGGTACGCCACGGTCAAGCACTGCGGGAATATACCATCACGCCGGAAGAGGTCGGTTTGACTCGTGTGACAGACCGTCAACCCTTTCAGGGTGGTGATCCTGCCCACAATGCGAAAATGCTACGTACGTTGCTCAGTGAGTATACCGATGATCCCGCCACTGATATGCTCTGCCTCAACGCCAGTGCCGCCCTGTTGGCCAGTGAACAGGTGTCGTCTCTGCGCGATGGGGTCAAATTAGCGCGTGCTACCTTGCGAGAAGGTAAAGCCAAACAGAAACTGGCCGCTGTCATTGCCTGTTCGCAAGCTCAGAACGGGTAAGGTGAACTATGTTTCTCGACCGCATTGTTGCCCAAACACGATTAGACCTGGAACAGCGCAAACAGGACATCCCGTTAGCTGAAATACAGTTACAAGCGGCGTCGCAGCCGCCAGTGCGTGATGTGCTGGCAGCCCTGCGACCGTTGCCAGCAGATAGACAGGTACGCCTGATTGCCGAAGTCAAGCGAGCCTCTCCCTCGAAGGGATTGCTCGCCCCTCACCTCGATCCAGTTGAGCTTGCACGTACATATGAAGCACACGGCGCGGCGATGATTTCGGTATTGACCGAGCCACATTTCTTTCTTGGCTCACCTGCCTATTTGACCGCCATCAAACAGGCAGTGCATATCCCTGTCTTGCGTAAAGACTTCATCATTGATGAATATCAGGTCTATGAAGCACGCGCATGGGGAGCGGATGCCATTCTGCTCATCTGTGCGATCCTCGACGATAACCAGCTACGACATCTGCTACACATTGCCCACGATCAACGTATGCACTGCTTCGTCGAAGTTCATAACGTCGCGGAAGCACAACGAGCGGTTGCCGCCGGAGCCGAAATTATCGGCGTAAATAGCCGCGATCTTAAAACATTTACGCTGAACCCTTATCTCTTGCGCGAATTACGCCCACTCATTCCAGCAGACCGTATCGTCATCGCCGAAAGCGGCATTCATACCCCCACTGATGCTCGTCGCCTATCTCGCTACGATGTCCAGGCCATGTTAGTCGGTGAAGCATTGGTAAAATCGAACAACGTGCCTGCTCAAATACATTCACTCTTGGAAGGAGCAAATGCCGCTACCCAGGTAAAAATTTGTGGTTTACGCATGCCTGCACATATAGACGCGGCTGTAGAGGCCGGTGCAGACTTGCTTGGCCTCATCTTTTATGAACCAAGCCACCGCTACATCGCACCACAGCAAGTGCAGCAAGTGCTGGCGCAAACACAATATGCCACGCCGCTCAAAGACGAGCAGAGCTTACCTAACCTCCCTGATCTTGTCGGTATCTTCGTCAATAAAGATGCGAACTTCATCAACGAGGTCATTGAGCAAGCTGGACTCCACTTGGTCCAACTACACGGCAACGAAGCACCCGAATTCAGTCAACAAATTCATCGCCCTGTGCTCAAAGCACTACAACTACGTTCCACTGAAGATAGCGCATTGGTCGATGCACATCGAGCAACGTCCTGGCGCATCTTGCTCGATACCCCTACTGATGCATGGGGCGGCACAGGCGAGACCCACGATTGGAAGCTTGCCCGTTCAATCGCGCAAACAACACCAATTATCCTGGCCGGTGGTCTCACATCCGACAACATTCAATCGGCCATCGCCCATGTTCAGCCCTGGGGCGTCGATGTGAGCAGCGGTATCGAAACCAACAAGCAAAAGGACATTACGAAAATACAAGCCTTTATCCAAAACGTGCGCAATACTCATGACTCACCCGTCCCGTAGTAGTCTGCTTAAGCGGAACGACATGCGTGCGTAGGGACAGGGGGATGCGGATGTCTTTCACTGGGAGGTTTTTTGGGGAAAGGCATCGGCGAGGGGGAATGTCATGCTGAGCGGGGGGGGAAGGCCCCGTGCGGCCCAACAAAAAAGCTTTTTTGGGGTTTCGCATGCCCAAGGAAAAA
>JBPCJY010000200.1:0-14333 GCA_051004815.1 Ktedonobacteraceae bacterium | reverse complement strand
TCCCATCTTTCTTGTTGCGGCAGCGTGTTATTTGTTGGCAATTGGGACATGGTGGGGCAAATACGGTCGTGGGAAAAAACCACAATGAAAGGAAATGAAATGGCATGCACCATGCCTGGGCGCAATTTGTGCCCAGGCATGGTGCATGCCATTTCATTTACTTCTTAATTATCTTGATGAAGATAATCGTCAATTCAAACAGGCAGGACATGGCAACACCCAGGAAGATGGGGCTGTAGAGGTCCGCGCCTGGCGTCAGGAAGGTCGAGGCAATCCACATACCAACATGGGAGGCTGCTCGTTTCTTGATCAACATCTTTGAGCTAATGATGTCAATCTGCGCCAGGAAAGTTAGCACCAACGGAATTTCAAAGACGATACCGAAGGCGAGTAGGAAGAAAGCTACAAAGGTAAAGTAGCTGCCTGCCGTCACCAACTCAGTAAAGCTAGCGGACGCGAAGTTGACTAACCATTCTACCGGATAGCGCAGGACGATATACCCAAGGGTAATACCTGCCGCGAAAAGAACGATGCCAACCACGATGAAAGGCACGGCATATTTCTTTTCCTTATCCAATAGACCCGGTGAAATGAATGCCCACAACTGATACAGGATGAAAGGTAGCGCAATGATGAAACCAGCCGCAATAGATATCATCAGGAAGACAGTGAAGCCCTCCGTTATTCCAGTGACTACCAGCTTATGTCCAATGACGTCTGATTGGTTCGTCGGCAATGGTAGTGATAACAGGTAGACGATCTGATTGCGGAAGACAAATGCGACGATGCTAGTAACCACCAGAGCAATCGCCGAGAAGAAGATACGCTTGCGCAGCTCTTCCAGGTGCTCTATTAATGTCATGGCAGAGGAATCGTTTGGATCAAGATCATCTTCATCAGAGGAGAAGATCGTTTCCAAAATATCCTGCTGCGCTAATTTTTTTGTTGCCATGTTTGTTCTCCAAGCGAGGCATCAACGGCAATTGCTAGTCACGTCTCATATCTGTGCTATTAACTGTCTCGCGCTCAACAACAGCATGGGGGATTTCGAAGTCACTCTGCTTGCTGACGTTTTCGCGCTCGATGGACTCGAGTGGGGAGACTTTGCGCACCTCTGCTTCTTTCACTTCCTCTTCTTTATCTTCTTTTGGCTGGCTGATCTCGTTCACGCCTTTGCGGAACTCTTTGATGCTGCGGCCAATGGCTGAACCCATCTCAGGGAGTTTTTTCGGTCCAAAGATGAGCAGGGCGACGACGAGGATGATGATCAACTCAGGCATATGTAATCCAAACATTGTAATGTGTCCTTTCTGAACGTACAGGTGTCTTAATTTTTGTTAATTCTACTCAATACTACGTTGAAAATACGGTGCTGGTTCATAGCAAGGGAACGGCGTTTCTCAGGAGTATGCAGGTTGAGTACTATCGTGGCTGACTAGAGCCGACTCGATTGACTGCAAACCTTCCAGCCCGACTACGAGCAATCCAATCCCTGCTTTGCGCGGCGAGACAAGTTTGAAGATTTGTCTACGGCTGACCCGCTTTTCGCGTAGGTGGATTGTAACCTGCTGCTGCTCGCGTGCTTCCTCTGTTGCAACGCGCACAGAGGCAAGGAGACGTGGCTCCAAAGCGAGAGGTGCGGGAGCAAGATTACCATAATGGCGTAGTAGCAGAGTCTCGATAGAGTCGTTTTCCATAACTGCTCCAGGAACGTGAGGACGGTGTGTCAAGCTTCGTATCACCACCACTTGCCTCTACCCGTTCCTCATGGTGCTGCTGTGTCGGTAAGTGCTTCTGAGTCCTACCCGTAGTAGTATTAGTGGCAGGTGTGTCATTATCACTGTTTTCAAGCGCATAGAATTGTTGAAACTGCTTACGGGCGCGAGCAAGACGTTGGCGTACTGCTGCCTCTTGCACGTCTAGCATGGTGGCTATTTCGCTCGTAGAGAAGTTGCCGAGAATGGAAAGAAGCAGGCATTCACGCAATGGTTCCGAGAGTCGAGCTACCGTGCGCTGCACCGCGTCCCGTTCGGCTATGCGTACGGCAGGATCATCCACTTCGTTGGCTCCAAAGCCGACTGGTTGTACCGCTGCGGGTCGCTCGTTCAGCGTATCCGCGTCGGCCTCGTCAGCATTGGTTTCCTGTTTCCCTTTTTGCATCTGCGAAAAAGGAATGAAACGAAAGATGCCGCGCCGTCTGTGCTGCATACGCACAGTATTCAGGGCGATACGCATCAGCCAGGCCTTTTCGTGAAATAAACTTCCGCTCGTATTACGGGCGGCGTCAATAGATTTCAGGGCCTGGTGAAATGTATCCTGCGTGAGGTCCTGGCTTTCTTCCCAATCGCCTGTCATACCATAGATAGTATGGAAGACCAGCTTGCTGTATTTCTGAATAAGCTCTTCTACCGCTTGGTCAGCAGGCAACATTTTCACAACACTACTCTTTTTTCGCGTTTCAACTACGCGCTCTAGTAACAAAGATGCATGAGCAAGGGGGATTGTGACATAGATTTGTACCAAAATACGGGAGAGTAATTATTCGTCCAGCGCACAAGTGTTATGTGGTATGCGAGCGTTGCCATCAGAGGCGACAACACTCGCATACCACATAAAACAAAGCATGAATTAGCGCGAATGTTCTTCTATGTAATCTTCGGCTTCTTGAACCGTCGTAATCTTCTCCGCGTCTTCATCTGAGATTTGGAGCTTAAATTCCTCTTCCAGAGACATAATCAGCTCAACCAGATCAAGAGAGTCCGCGTTCAGATCCTCAACAAAAGATGCGCTGGGAACGACCTCATTTTCATCGACACCGAGTTGATCTACGACGATCTTTTTGAGCCGCTCTGTGACTTCAGCATTGGTTGCCATTATTTCACCTCGCTTTCAGAATTTGGGGTGGGCAGTTGTTGTGCCCGATTAAATATTGTGCCAAGAACACCATTAATAAAGCGGCTGGATGTGTCGCTGCCGAATTGTTTGGCTAGCTCCACCGCTTCGTTAATAGCTGCCTTTGCCGGTACCGTATTATTGAACAGAATCTCGTAGATTGCAAGTCTGAGGATATTCTTATCGATGCGGGCCATCTGATGTAATGGCCATTCTCGTGCTGCGCTCTGAATATGGGCATCAATGTCAGCGAGATGGTCACAGACTCCGATGACAAGCTCGCTAGCATATTCCACCACCTTTGGTTGTAGATTGCGATCTTCGGCATGACGCTGCAAGACCACCGCGGGCGGATGTTGGGCGGTATCGTATTCGTAGAGTGTTTGCAGGGCAATCATTCGTGCCTGTCTGCGTATCCCTATAGGCATGGTAACCTCGCATAGTTGCTAGCTATGCATGTGCGTGAGTTTAGCTTGTGCATAACGGCATATTTCACTGGTGACACCTTACGCTACATCCTGAATGTAGACATTGACTTCGCGTACCTGCATTCCGACCATGTGCTCGATGGCAGAAGCCACTTCTTCCTGAACGGCTGTACCTACATTCACAATATTTACGTTGGCGGCCACTACAATATAGAGGTCGGCGGAGACGGTATTGTCTTTGATCGTCAGAGTGACGCCCTGGTGGGGAACTTCGCGCCCCAGGAGGCGGGACCACTGATCATTGACATTAGCTACACGGGCGACACCAGGAATTTGCAATGCTGCATTGGTCACAATCGTTGAAAGCACCTGACGGGCAACACGTACAACCCCTGGCGACTCAGCGACCATGTGTTTCTCCTTCTTGAGCGATACTTACTCTCAGTGTGCTGAAACCTGACCAGTGATTGTGGCGTGCTGTCTATCTTTACTTCTTACTGCAAAGATATGCGCTTTTCAGGTTCATGTCAAGTATACTGTGCTAATCGGCTACGTAGCAAGTGAAGAAGATGGTTGTTCTTCAACTCTTGCGTTTGGCGTATACTAGAAAGTATTATACCTCATGAAAAAGATTCTTTTCACGCACAAGGGCCGTTGTTTTGGCAATATCCGCCATATTACTGAGAGACACGGCGGTCACTCCCTTAATGATACGTTTGACCATGCCCGTTAGTGCCTGACCGGGGCCAATCTCGATAAAGACGGTAACGCCCGCGTTCGCCAGGTATTCGATAGTGCGTGTCCATTGGACAGATGAAGCAATCTGTTGTGCCAGTTCTGTCTGAATGGCCTCCACGTCGCTGAGCGGCAGCGCGTGGATATTGCCAATGACGGGAATGCTGGCATCGTGTATGGGCATTGTAGCGATCATCTGTGCCAGTCCACCGGCGGCAGGTTGCATCACAGGTGAATGGAAAGCACCGCTCACCGCCAGGGGAATGACGCGCTTAGCTCCGCGTTCTTTTGCCAGAGTCATGGCCTTATGTAATGCCTGCTGTTCGCCAGAGATCACAATCTGTCCGGGCGCATTGAAATTGGCGACGATGACGTGTCCCTCTCCGGGATGGTGCGTCCCGGTTGTCTCATCACTTGCCAACTCTGCCAGGGCTGTCTCTGTCGCCTCCTGGCAGATGTCCTGTAATGGTTCCGCGTTCATACCGATAATGGCGGCCATACCACCGGGGCAAACCGTTCCTTCGTGGTGCATGAGCCGACCGCGTTCGCGTACCAACAAGGCCGCGCTGCGCAGATCGAGCGCACCAGAAGCGACCAGGGCGGCATACTCCCCCACGCTATGCCCAGCAGTAAAGCTGGGAACAAGTGGGAATGACCAGGAAGAGTTTTGTGGTGAGAGAGCTTCTTGAAAGGCGGCTAAAAGGGCTAGACTGACAGTTACAATTGCAGGTTGAGCATTGATGGTTTCGCGCAAGGTTTCATCAGGGCCATTGAAGCAGAGCATGCTGAGCGGAAATCCTAACGCTGCATCTACAGCCTCAAAAACTGCGCGTGCAGCCGTGGACGCGTCAAAGACATCCGCACCCATGCCTATCGCCTGGCTACCTTGCCCAGGAAAAAGAAAGGCGACTTGTGTCGTCATTGCACATCACTCTTTTGAAGAGACGGCAGATGAACCATCGTACCGCCCCTCTTCTGACAATTGTCTCTTATTTTTTCTTTGATTTTGGCAAGAATACCTGGCGTCCGCGATAGGTGCCACAGCTTGGGCAGGCATGGTGCGAAAGCCGGGGCTTTTTGCACTGTGGACAGGCAACCAATTGTGGTAAATCCAGATGCAGGTGCGCCCGTCGCTCGCCCTGGCGAGCATGCGATGTGCGTTGCTTTGGTAATGCTCCCATTGAATATTTCTCCTCTTCCACCAGTATTGTATCCTGAAAGAAATCAGGTCAACCTACTTGTGTGCTACTCATGAGCTACTCATGAACTACTTACGAACTTCTTATGACTCTGAACTGTTTTGTAATAATTTCGCCAGTACGTTAAAGCGTGTATCAACTTCTGGTTGGCAGTTGCATGGGCCAAGATTGAGATCATGTCCACATTGTGAACAGAGTCCCGCGCAATCTTCCGCGCAGAGTGTCACCATTGGTAGTGTCAACAGCACCTGTTGCCGTATCGCCTCGGTGAGATCAATCAGGTGGTGATCGTCGATGGGGAAGGCATCTTCCTCTTCGCTTGGCGGCAACGCTATACCAGTAAGAATATCCACCGTTGGATAAAATTGCTCCATGAAGGGAACATGCGTGAGCTGCTCAAAGGTTTTTAAGCAGCGGGTACATGTCAGTTCGAGCGTCAAATCTACCCAACCATCAACCAGTAAACCCTGATTGGTGCGACGGATGCGTACATGCCCATCAATTGGGCCAACTACCTTGAGGTCTTCGTCGAACTGAATAGTATCTTCATGGATCGTATACTCAAGCGAGGTCCCGACCGAGGCCTTCATGAGTTGCGCCACATTATAAAGCATTGGGTCTTGTGTCCTTTCCACAGAGAGTGACAATATCTTCAGCGAAAAATATGGTATGGCGCAACCTGCTGATACGGTGCTACTCTGCGGTGCTCGCTTATTATAGTCAAGCGGGTCGCTAGTGTCAAGCCCTGGCTATTTAGTAAACAGGGCCTCCCATAGTATCATTGGCTAATGAGGCCCGGCGCGGGGCTGGACGTGATGCTGGGGTAGGATGGGATGCGGAGGCACCATCGAGTTCCACGGCATTTTCGTAGAACTCCTCTTCGACCTCTTCCTCTGCACCGTTCTCATCTTCAGGCAGTTCTAAACTTTCCAGCCCTTTCTCAATACTGAGGATTGAGCGGCTCACGTCTATCTCGATACTGCTCAGATGGTCTTTAAGATTGCGTAACGTCTCGGTGACGTAGTTATCCGCGTCAACTTTGAGCTGTGTGCTATGCTCTTCGGCCTGCCTTACTACGCTTTTGGCCTGCTCTTCGGCCTGTCGCATCAACTCTTGTGAGCGGGCTTCGGCGGTTCGCAGAAGCCCTTCACGATTCATCGCTCGTTCGGTCTCTTCGCGAGCACGGGAGAGGAGCGTGGTGGCATCCGCCTGCGCCTGGGCAAGGATGCGCTCTTTCTCCTGGATGACACGGCGAGCCTGCTTGATTTCATCGGGGACGGAGGTCCTCATCTGATCAACAATGTTCAGGATATCCCCTTCTTTCATGATGATCTGGTTGACCAAAGGCATTCTGCGACTGTTGGCGATCAGATTCTCCAAGCGGTCTACAAGATAGAGTATATCCATAGTGACCCTCCTTTCCCGTCTGTGCTGTACAATTTCAAGAGGAGCGTAGCCAGTACATCATCCATTGCATCCTTGCGGGCTTACAGGCTTGCATGCTGATACGCTTATGTGCTCAATTTCTGTTGCAATGCTTTCACAACGACGGGAGGAAGCATATCAGTGACATCGCCACCCAGACGTGCAACTTCCTTGAGCAAGGACGAGCTGACAAAGAGCTGCTCCAGGTTGGTCAATAAACAGATGGTCTCAATTTCGGGTGCGAGCTTGCGGTTCATCAAACCTTGCTGAAACTCTGCCTCAAAGTCATTGGGAGAGCGCAAGCCCTTGATGATGGCGTGACCACCAACTGAACGCACATAATCAACCAGCAATTCAGTAAATTTCTCGACGCGCATGTTCGCTATGCCCGCCGCGGCGATAACCTCTTGCCAGAGTGCGACGCGCTCCTCGACCGAAAAGAGCAGTTTTTTATCGGGCAAAGCGTAGACAGCAATGATCAATGTATCAAAGTGTTGTGCGGCCCGCCGTGCGATATCGAGATGACCGTTGGTGAGTGGATCGAAGCTTCCAGGATATACGGCGATACGGTTGCGTTTTTCCTCACTGCTCACGCTTTTATCCCTTCAGTCGCTACAAAAAAGCTGATCATGTTTTGTTGAAATTGCTACCATCCTCATTAAATCATATCAACGTACTTTCGGCAATAGTGGGAAAGGTTAGAGTGATAATGATTGATTGGTTGCCGTCGGCAACCAATCAATCATTATCACTCTGATTACGCTACGGAAGCCTCCCTGGCGCGTCTCCTGGTTCGTCCCGCGATCATCTCACCCAGGCCAATGGTTGACAAGCCCAGGAGCAAGTGAATGACCTGGATAACCCAATGCAAAGAACCGATAAGCCAGAAGTCCTGATACAGCCCGACGATCACCAGAGCTAACCCAACGACGAATGTCGCGGTTGCCAGTCCGAAACTGCCGCCCTTTTGAAAACCCTGCGCTAACCCAATTGTCCAGAGCGCAAGGACGACGATAATACCGATGAGCATATGAATGGGTCTGATGGCATCAAAGTTCCCCGTCCAGAGTAGGATGCCGAGAATGATGGCCAGTAGCACACCGATGCGCAAAATCCAGTCAGAAATCGTAATTACTCGCATGTTGTTTCTATCCTCCAATAAAAATGAAAGTTCCTCTATGTATTCTAACGCACAAAAGCTCTTAATGCCGCTTTGTCGCGGGTGGTACTGTTTCGGGCGTGCGTTCGGTAGCTAGCGGTGCTTTTTCTTGCATATTCGTGGCTACTTTCGCGATGGGCAGTGCCGGAAGTGCCACGAGGGCGGCGACCAGTACCAGGCCCGCGCCAATGAGAAATGGTGCGCCTGGCCCACCAAAGGCGAAGAGGCTACCCGCCGCCAGAGGGCCGATGATGCGCCCCAGACCGGCCATACCTTGTGCGAAGCCCAACGCCTCCCCTTGTGCCTCGGCTGGGCTGGCAAAGGAGAGCAGGGTTGAGATGGTGGGGTTGACGGCCCCATCACCGGCACTCAGGATGCCCAGTGCGATGAGCAGGAGCGCGAGCTGCGTACTCCATGCCAGCAAAGCCAGTCCGGCTGCTAATAACACTAACCCACCGATGAGCAGCCGTTTTTCGCCAAAGACTTTGACAAGTTGCCCAACCAGCCCACCTTGCATAATGACGATAATGATACCGACATAGGTAAAGATGTAGCCGTTCTGCACTGCCCCCCAACCAAAGGCGTGCTGGGTAAACAGTGGGAAGATGGCTTCCATGGCGGTAAAGGCAATGGTGAAAAGCAGGTTAACGACGACCAGACGAGCGACCGCAGGGTAGCGCAGCGCCTGCCGCCAGCCAGCCAGCAGGACAAAAGTTCCTTTCTGTGCTGTTTTGGTGGTATCGCGTCGGGTGCGTGTTTCTGGCAGGAAGCGAAGCACCAGCAGCATATTGGCGATGGCGACCCCCATGGCAACCCAGAATGGTACCGTTGTACCCAACGCGGCCAGTCCGCCACCAAGGGCAGGTCCAACGACGAAGCCCAGGCCGATAGCAGCACCGATTAGCCCCATGCCTCGCGCACGTTCTTCTGGTGGAGTGACATCAGAGACGACTGCCTGTGCGGAGCCAATATTTGAAGCTCCCAGTCCACCAATGAAGCGGGCTAATAACAGAAACGGCAACGAACCGGCCAAGGCGGTCAGCGCGAACGCGAGTGCCTCGATACAGAGCGACGCGATTATGACCGGCCTGCGCCCATAGCGATCCGAAAGCGTCCCCAGGATGGGGGTAAAGATGAACTGGGCCAGGGCATAGATGGTGAGGATCAGCCCTACGCCGACTGGCCCGGCACCCAGATGCTCAGCCCAGAAGGGCAGGAGGGGGATCACCAGACCAAAGCCGGTAAAGTCTATAAAGATGGTCAATGCCATTAAGAATAATGGTGATCGTACTAATTTGTTCATTGATGAACTCCTTATCTCCCTTTAAGTCAGATTTGACTTAGAGGGTAAAAAAATAGCTCTAATACGTTCACGTTGTTGATAGCGTGGTTTTTTTGCTTACATGTTCAATGGTGCGGCTGAGCCAATCGAGTTCCGCGTCCAAGAGGGTGAGTTTATGATCGTTGACCAGTTGATGGGCGTCGTCGATAATCTGATGTTTTTCTATCTGCTGCGTGACCAGGCTACGATAGCGTGCTACCAGGGCATGACGTTCCTTTAGCAAGGCTACTGCTTCACTGGGCGCGAGGTGGTGCAGGAAGAACAAGCAAGCATCCACATCGCTTAATCCCGGCGTATAAGCACCTAACATTTCGCGCAACAGGGCGGAGAAGTGCTGGCGTCCAGCCTCGGTGATGTAGTACACGTCGCGCTCGCGTTGGGCCAGTTCTTCATGTGCATAGCCTGTACCGGGTGCTTCGACATTTTCGCGCCGAATCTCCAGGTAGCCATCGTGGTTCAGCCGCTCCAACTGGTAATAGATGGTTGGTTTTTTGATAAAATCCGCGAACAGATCATGGTGCGTTTCAATGACCTCGCGTATTTGTTGCCCGTACATAGGCTTTTCCAAGAGCAAGCCGAGCAACATTACTTGTTTATACATAGGTCTTTCCTTTAAGTCAACTCTGACATAATTATAACCTGTGGAAGGTAATGTTGTCAAGGGGGTAATGGATCGGCCACCGGGACGGGCCGATCAATCGGCGGTGGGCGCGGTAAACCGGCCCCTACGGCTGATCCATACACTTTACAGGGTTAGTGCGCCATGAAGTTTTGCCAGAAGAGGTGCATGCGTTCGCGCAAGGGGGCGTGTTCTGGCTTGCGCAGGTAGGGGTCGAGTTGCCAAATTTTGGTTGCCAGTGAGCGCGACAATTCGATGAGTTGTGTATCGCTGAGGTCGGCCATGCGCAGTTCGGGCATACCGCTCTGGCGTACGCCGATGAAGTCACCGGGGCCGCGCAGGCGCAAGTCTTCCTCGGAGAGACGGAAACCATCGTTGGTCTTCTGGAACACGTCCAGACGTTCCTGGGCCGTAACGCTGGCATCGGCACTGAGGACATAGCAGTAAGATTGCTCCTTGCCACGCCCAACACGGCCACGGAACTGGTGGAGTTGCGAGAGACCAAAACGGTCGGCATCTTCGATGACCATCACGGTGGCATTGGGTACGTCGATACCAACCTCGATGACCGAGGTGGCAACGAGGATGTCCAGTTCGTGGTCGCGGAAACGCCGCATGGTCTGGTCTTTCTCAGCGGGCTTCATCGAGCCGTGGAGCAGGCCCATGCGCTGATGAGGGAAGACTTCGCGGCTCAAGCGTTCGTATTCAGTGGTCGCGGCTTTGACGGCCAGCGTCTCGGATTCCTCAATGAGAGGGCAGATGATAAAAGCCTGATGCCCATCGGCGACCTCGTGGGCGATGAGTGTGTTGGCTTCTGTCCGTCGCGCCCCGGTGCGCCAGCGCGAGATGATGGTCTGCCGACCGGGGGGGAGTTGGTCGATGACTGAGACATCCAGATCGCCATAGAGGGTGAGGGCGAGCGTGCGCGGGATGGGGGTTGCCGTCATTACCAGCATGTGCGGGTGATAGCCCTTCTGACGCAGCAAGTCGCGTTGCTCCACGCCAAAACGGTGCTGCTCATCGACAATCACCAGTCCGAGCCGTTGAAAATGGACATCTTCCTGGATCAGCGCGTGCGTGCCAATGGCGACCATGGCCTCTCCGCTTTCGATGGCGGCGCGTCCCATGGTACGTTCGCGCTGTTTCAAGCTGCCAGTTAAGAGGACAGTACGGATGCCAAATGGTTCCAGCATGGCACTGATGCTGCGGGCGTGCTGTTCCGCCAGGAGTTCGGTGGGAGCCATAATTGCGCCCTGGTAGCCATTGAGTGCGGCGACGAATAAGGCGGCGGCGGCTACCGCCGTTTTTCCGGCTCCGACATCGCCCTGGAGCAGGCGGCACATTGGTTTGCTCTGGCCGAGATCATCCAATATCTCGGTGATAACGCGTCGCTGCGCGTTGGTAAAGCAGAATGGTAGGGTGGCCTCAAATGGTTGTGTCGTGACGACAGAGACCTCTGACCAGAGCGTGGTGACGAGGGCATTGGACGTTTCCTCCGTTTCGTCTGGAGCAGCCGTTGCCTGTATCTGCTCATCCGTGACTGTGGCAGCAATAAATACTTTTGTGGGGTCGATCTTGAAGGCGTTGCCCTGGGGGGCTTCGCGTTGCCAACGACTGCGCCGCTCTTGCATGCCTAGCTGGATGAAGAAGAGTTCGTCAAAGGCCAGACGACGGCGGGTGGAGGTCAAGGCAAGATCACTTTCTGGATAGTGAATGTGCGAGACGGCGTCGGGTAAGGGCATTAATTTGCCTTCGCTGCGTATCCAGGCCGGAAGGTGGTCAGGAATCATAGCCGCGTAACGATCAACCACCCATTTGGTGAAACGCCGCAGCGTTTTGGCGTGCAATCCCTCGGTCAATGGGTACATGGGTACCAAGCGACCGGTGTTTAATAAATCGCCCTGCTCTGGTAGTTCATGGCTGCGCACAGAAAATTCGATCTTGTTGCCAAAGCGTTGCTTGACGCCCGTAACCACCAGATAGGAACCCTGGGCGGCCTTCAATTGCTTTTGCAGGTAGGGTTGGTTAAACCATGACACGTTGATCTTGCCAGTTTCATCGGAGATGGTGGCAATAGTGCGCGTGCGTCCACTGCCTGTTGGTGACGTTTTTACTTCCCAGATCAGGCCCATGGTGGTAGTGACTTCATTGAAGGGAATAGTGGCGATTTTGATCAGTTTGCTATAATCGCGGTGTTCGCGGGGAAAATAAAAGAGCAAGTCGCGCACCGTCCGTATGTTCAGGTTGTGTAGCCGGGCCGCGACCGTTGCACCCACACCAGGAACGGCAGTGATATCGGCACTCAGTAGTGTCAGTACGGTGTGACCTGCCGTCATGCCGGCTTCAAGACGGATGGTATTGTGGGGTGTTGTGACAGTTGTGACAGTTGTAGCAGTTGTAGCTGGAGATTGAGTTTTCCCATCGGCCTTTACGGGTGGTTTTCCGTTAGTACTTTCTTTGGGGGTCGCTCGTTTTGCGCTCGTCTGCGCTTGTGCTGTGTTTGCTGTATTTTTGGCAACAGGTAGAACCGTAGCACGCTGTGTTTGCTCACTGGCGCGTGCGGAGGAAGGTGCTTCTTTAGGGGAACCAGGCGAACTTTGTCCGTTGGCATCATTTTCTAATTCGTGCAGGATGGCCAGGGCGGCTCGCAGGCTGGCCGCACGTTGCATCGGGTCCTGGCGGCGATATCCTTCCAGGTTTTCGGCAAAGTGATGGATGGGTTGCAAGTCAAGTCCCGCTTGTTTGCAGGCAACACTGGTCTCTTCGGCCCAACGTGAGACAAAGAGTTCTAAGCCGCCCGGTTTGATGGCCTGGTCCTGGTGATTGGTGCGCTGTTCGTGCTGTAAGACTTTACGCGCACGCTCTACGTAGGTAGATAGAGCGTTCTGTGTTGTATTTGACATAAGTTCTATTTCGCTGTTCAAGATTGCCAGGGCGACCGCCAGGGTCGCCCCTACTATAGACGTGTAAGGAACACAATGGGCATTGTAGTATAGTAGGGGCGACCCTGGCGGTCGTCCTGGTCACCATCATGGCCCTCTCAACAATCATTCACAGACCCTGGGTATGGTACTTTTTGCTCATTGTACTATAGAGGGTTTGTGGAACAAGTGTCAAGTTCATATGCTCAGGTGGTTGTGACGATTGGGACACTTGTGACGGTTGTGACAGATATTTGGAATGGAAAGTGCAAAGCAGTGTCTCCGGTTTGTAATGCTTGGGACATATGAGACATTGGGACAGATGGGACATTGGTGATGAATGGGACACTTGTGACGGTTGTGACACCTATTTTGATGAACAGAGGATATTAGTTGGTAGTATAACGACACGAGCGAATGCAAGTTCTGACAAGGTGTAGCCTTGTGTTGGCCCATGAATAGTGTAGCATATTTTATGGTAGCAAGCAAGAGGTGATAACAAGAGATGATTATATGTAACTTTTTTGTCGTGTTTTCCGTGTAAAAAAGTGGCACTGCAAAAAAGGAGAAAAGCTATGATGACAAATGAGCGGTCTACGAATGAACGGTCTACGGTAGTAGGTGTTTTTGAAATGCGTTCACAGGCGGATGCCGCGATACACGAATTGCAGGAGGCGGGCTTTCGCGATGAGCAGCTAGGCTTTGTGGTGCGGAATGGCGAACATAGTGTTGTCCATGGTGTTGAAAACGAGACCAATGAGAATGATACTGGTTCTGGTGCGGTTGCAGGAGTTGTTTCCGGTGGCATTATTGGCGGTGTAGTGGGAGCAGCGGCGGCATTACTCGTGCCGGGAGTTGGGCCTGCGATTGCCGGTGGCATCTTGATTGCGGTATTGGGTGGCGTCGTTTTTGGGGCCGCGGCGGGCGGTATTCTCGGTGCTTTAACGGCTATGGGCATACCGGAAGAGGAGGCGCGTTACTACGAGAGTGAATTTTCTTCTGGTCGCACCATTATCACCGTGCAAACGGCTGATCGGCAGCAAGAGGCCACAAGCATTTTGCATCGCAATGGTGGCTATGATGCGGGTACGCGCTTTGTCCAGGTAGAGGCACAAGCACCGGTGTATCACGTCAATAGCACAGGTTCTCCAGAAGCGGATAGCTCAACTATGCAGCCACCTTTACCCCCTCAACAGCTACAGGAATCACAACAGCAGCGACAGGAACTGCAACAGGCTCCTGCTACGAATGAGTCTACCCGCCATTACGATCCCGTTACCGGTGTTGAGCAGGAAGGACAAGAGAGGCAGGCGGTGGCAGCAGGTGGGTATGGCCTTCAACGCGACCCAGCCGTTGAGACGGATGCGACCGCGGGAACGATTGATACGCAGGTTCGCCCAAGGACAGCCGTGGAAGAGAGTTCCAACAATGATCTCTTTGAAAGTACGGTCGCACCAGACGTTGTGCAACCCGGTGGGGTGAATGATCCCAATGTGCGACCGCCGTTTGTGCCGTAAGTTCAATTAATCTTACACCAATAAGTTAAGCGATGCATCCAGGCGTTAAGTTAAGCGATACAGCGCGTTTTCCAGGGCGACCGCAAGGGTCGCCCC
>JBPCJY010000199.1:0-3407 GCA_051004815.1 Ktedonobacteraceae bacterium | reverse complement strand
ATAGTAGGGGCGATCCCTTGCGGTCGCCCTGGTCGTCTAACGCATCATTGGCAATCATTCACAAAACCTGGTATGACAACATGCCAACTCGACTAATTTGTCAAATTCGTCCATACACAAAGAGATGGCTCTGGACGCTCAGCGTATTCCTTGCTAGATACACCTCTCCGTTAATTTTCTCTTGGTCATACGTTCTAAATAGATAAGTACCAAATTTCTAAGAGGTGTGTATGGCCTTTCCGAGTCCCGCTGCTGACCACGAGGAAAATACGCTCAAGTTGGATGACCTGGTGGTGCATCCTGCTAGCACGTTCTTTGTCAAGATGACGGGTGTGGCAATGGAGCCAACGATTCATGCAGGGGACGTGCTGGTGGTAGATCGGTCGCTTATTCTGCTGGATGGGCAGATAGGAGTAGTGGTCTATCAGAGAACGTTTTGGGTCAGGCGCATTGTCCAAACTGACGAAGACATCACACTCATTGCTGACAATTCGGCATTCGTGGATATCGTGATACAACGCGAGGCAGAAGATTTCATGGTGTGGGGCGTTGTCACCTACGCCATTCATAAGGCACTATGAGAAGAAAAGCTGTTGCGCTCATCGACTGCAACAGCTTTTATGTTTCCTGCGAGCGGGTATTTAATGCAAGTCTTGCCAATCAAGCAGTAATTGTCCTTTCCAATAATGACGGCTGTATTGTGTCATTATCGAAAGAAGCCAAACAGTTGGGGTTGAAGCGCGGGCAACCAGCATTTCAGAGCAAATCCCTCATCAACCAGCATCACATTCACGTCTTCTCTTCCAATTATTCGCTCTATGCCGATATGTCGGCCCGTGTGATGAACATTCTCTCGACATTCTCTCCTGCCCTGGAGGTCTACTCCATCGATGAGGCGTTTCTCGATCTCTCACATTTGGAAACGAGCGAACTCTCCGAGATTGGACACACTATCAAAGCGCGGGTATGGCAAGACATCGGCATCCCTGTCTCAGTTGGTATTGCTTCCACCAAGTGCCTTGCCAAAATTGCGCACGAGCTCGTGAAACGCCATTCCCACTACCGCGGCGTCCTTGATCTCTCAAGTTGCTCTGAGCAAGAGCTTGATGATCTGCTCACCCAGATTCCCATTGAAGATGTGTGGGGGATTGGGAGAAAGTACGCGCTCTTTTTTAGCAACTACGGCATTCAGACCGCCAAAGACTTGAAATATGCAGAGACGAAGTGGGTACGACGACATGCAACTATCGTTGGAGAGCGCATTGTCCTGGAATTGCGCGGGATATCCTGCATCCCTCTCGAAACGCAACGGCCACCAAAGCAGGGCATTATGTGCGCGAAGACATTTGGGAAAGATGTGGCAAGCCTGGATGAACTGACAGAAGCGGTGGCAACCTATACGGCGCGTACCGCTGAAAAGTTGCGTCAGCAGGACTCATTGGCAGCCTCACTGACCGTTTTCATTCGCACCAATACGTTTAAGCCTGATATTCCGCAATACGCCAACTCTTTTACGCTGCAATTGCCCTTTCCGACTGCGTTTACGCCTGATCTCGTTGCACATGCACTCAAAGGGTTGAAAGCGATGCACAGACCGGGATATCTCTACAAGAAAGCGGGCGTCTATTTGCACAGGATTACGCCGATTGACGCGCTGCAACCTGATCTATTCGGGGACTACTCCATCGACGATCACAATCGACAAGGGAGATTGATGGGGATTGTGGATGCGATCAACCAGGTCTACGGTCGCGATACGCTCTATTTTGCTGTGCAAGGCATGACACGTTCATGGGCTATGCGGCAACACTACCTCTCACATCGTTTTACCACGCGGTGGAGCGAGATTCTTTCTCTTTGAAGAAGTCTTACCTTCCTCTTTTTGTGATGCTGAGCCTCTTGTTTTTATTGAACTTTTTCGCTATACTCAGCACGTAATCATAGACACATGATACCGTGTTGACATCCTATGGTTTGCATCAGAACTTCAATACCCATGCAAGGATGAGTTGTGTTCAGGGAGTAAGGAAACCGCTATGAGCAACGCCATCAACGCCTCCTTTCCTTCAGCGCATCTGGCCCGCCGTTCTATCGGTACTAGCCGCTCTGGGCATTCCCACTGGAGCAGTCACCTACTATCTCACCAGGCATCCGTTGCAGTCACTGGCCGTCTTTCTGCTCTATGAGCTGGGGGTATTCGTCATCGGCTTTCTTGGCAAAGTGTGGGGCAAGCTCGAAGAGCCGCTCGCCGAACACATTGCCGCATGGCTCAAGCAGTGGACGATCACCATGCTTTCTCGCTACCATCGCCAGTATTACCGCTACCTGCGCTATCAACACCGCGATTTCGATGTAAAAGGGCTGAGTACAATGGGAACATACGCGCTGGAACTCGATCAGGTCTTCGTCGAGTTACGCATTGATCCCTCCACGCCACAAACCGCCAGTGGGAGTCCGATCCAGGTTCCACACACACTGCTCGCAGAGAAAACTCATTCCCTCTGGGACTACCTGACGGCTACTTCGCTCCGCCAGCAGCATCTGGTGGTGATTGGGCCTCCAGGAAGTGGTAAAACGACGCTGCTCAAGCATGTCGTGTTAGGTCTAACGGCCCAGCACAAACTCTTCCACCGCCGCAAACAGCATCCTCTCCCTGGCAAAATGCCGATTCTCCTTTTTCTGCGGGACCATGTCCAGTCTATCAACGAGCAAGCAGACTACACCCTTGTCAACGCCATCCAGGATCACCTCACGCATTGGAAGCAGCAGACTCCACCGGAAGGCTGGTTTCAACGACAGCTGCGCCTTGGCCGCTGTCTGGTCATGCTGGATGGACTGGATGAAGTGGCAGACCCACAGTGGCAGACCCACATGCACGGCAGAAGGTCGTTGACTGGGTTGAACGGCAGATGACGAGTTGGAGAGGGAATCGTTTTCTGATTACATCGCGCCCCTTTGGCTACAGCAGTAATCCGTTGCCCAATGTAGCCGTCCTCGAAGTGCGGCCCTTCACCACGGAACAAGTCGAGCGCTTTGTCCATCAATGGTACCTGGCCATTGAGATCATGAGCAAGTTGAAAGATGATCCCGGCGTGCGCATGCGGGCGAGTAATGATGCAGATGCGTTGCTCCAACGGCTGCGCACGACCCCTGAGATATTTGACCTCACTGTCAATCCCCTTCTGCTCACCATGATTGCCACCGTCCACCGTTACGGAGGCGAACTTCCTGGCAATCGCTGCGCACTCTATGCCGAGATGTGTGAGGTCTTTCTGGGCAAGCGACAACAGGCACGCGGTCAGAGCCTCGAATTTACCCCTGTGCAGACACAGGCCGTCCTTGCACCGCTGGCCGCTCACATGATGAGCCAGGGTATACGCGATATTGCTTGTGACGAAGCGCAACAT
>JBPCJY010000198.1:0-33177 GCA_051004815.1 Ktedonobacteraceae bacterium | reverse complement strand
GGTCTATCGAGGCGGCGTCCACCGCGTCGGCGCACCAACTCCGAAACGTGAATACGGGCCATCGCACGTTCGAGGGCGGCGTTCAACACGGCCCGGTCGACGTCGGATCCCGACTGTGCCAGCCGTTCCTGGGCGCGACGACGAGCCTCTTCAGCACGAGCTTGGTCGATCTCTTCGGCGTGTTCTGCTGTATCGGCCAGGACAGAGACAACATTGTTCGATACTTCGAGAAAACCGCCGGAAACGAAAAGCGGCTCTTCGGCACCGTTGAGCTTGATGGTCATTTCGCCGGGAGCGAGCGTCGTCAACAGGGCGGCATGCCTTGGTAGAATACCAAGGCGACCCTCTGTCCCTTGAACGTTGACGCTATCGGCTTCGCCGTTATAGAGTTCGCGTTCAGCAGTGACAACCTCGACATGCAGGGTGTTGTGCGTCGCCATCGTTTAGCCCTTCTTCTGCTCGGCTTCGTAACTCTCTACGACCTCTTCGATGCCGCCCTTCATATAGAAGAAGTCCTCGCGGACATTGTCATACTTCCCTTCGAGAATTTCTTTGAAGCCGCGAACGGTGTCTTTCATGGAGACATATCTTCCTTCGAGACCGGTGAAGATCTGTGCCACGGTAAAGGGCTGCGAGAAGAAACGTTGGAGCTTACGAGCACGAGTGACGGTCAGTTTATCTTCGTCCGACAGCTCATCGACGCCGAGAATGGAGATGATGTCTTGCAGGTCTTTGTAACGCTGAAGCACTTTCTGGACGCTACGAGCGACATCATAGTGCTCCTCGCCGACAACCTGCGGGTCGAGCAAGCGACTGGTAGAGGCCAGCGGATCAATGGCGGGGTAGATGCCCTGCTCAAAGATAGCTCGTTCCAACACAATCGTCGAGTCGAGGTGGGCAAAGGTTGCCGCCGGAGCCGGGTCGGTGTAGTCGTCAGCAGGGACGTAGACGGCCTGCATCGAAGTTACCGAGCCTTTCTTCGTGGAAGTGATGCGCTCTTGTAGTTCGCCCATCTCTTCAGCCAAGTTGGGCTGATAGCCCACGGCGGAAGGCATACGCCCAAGCAGTGCCGACACTTCCGCACCGGCCTGGGTGAAGCGGAAGATGTTGTCGATGAAGAGCAACACGTCTTTCCCCTCTTCGTCGCGGAAGTATTCCGCGATGGCGAGGCCGCTCAAGGCTACGCGCAGACGGGCACCGGGAGGTTCGTTCATCTGACCAAATACCATGGCCAGACGGTCGATAACGCCCGCGTTGATCATCTCATGGTAGAGGTCGTTGCCTTCACGGGTACGCTCGCCCACACCGGCGAAAACGCTATAGCCACCGTGGCCTTTAGCGATATTGTTGATGAGTTCCTGGATGATAACGGTCTTGCCCACACCTGCCCCACCAAAGGCACCAATCTTCCCACCTTTCATAAAGGGGCAGACGAGGTCGATGACCTTAATGCCCGTCTCGAAGACCTCGATGGTGGCCGCCTGATCTTCCAGGGTAGGAGCCATGCGGTGAATGGGATACATAGGGGCATCTGTCACCTGGGGTTTGTTATCAATTGCCTCCCCCAGGACGTTAAAGATGCGCCCCAGCGTCAGTGGGCCGACTGGTACAGAAATGGAGTGACCCATATCAAAGGCATCGACCCCACGCTGTAGCCCATCAGTGGCTCCCATCGCGACGCAGCGCACCCAGTTGTTGCCCAAATGCTGCTCGACTTCAAGGATGAGGTCTTTTTCCGCACCGGATGGGCGTGTACGCACTTCGTTATAAATGGCAGGTAGCTTATCGGGGGGGAATTCAACGTCTACGACGGCTCCCAGCACCTGCACGACTTTGCCCTTCGTGCTAATTTCTGTTGCCATATATTTATCTGTTTCTCCTGAATTGCTTACTCTGCTAAAGGGCCGACGCACCGGCCACAACCTCAAGAATCTGGGTCGTGATGCTGGTTTGACGCGCTTTATTGTAGGCAAGGGTAAGATCATCAATAAGCTCGTTCGCGTTATCGGTGGCGTTCTTCATAGCAGTGAACTTCGCTGATTGTTCACTGGCTACGGCCTCTAGCATGGCCTGATAGACCTGCACGTCCACGTAGCGTGGGAGCAGGGCCTCGAAAATGCTGCGGGCATCTGGTTCGTAAATGTATTCGATGGTTTTACGTTCATTTGCTTCTTCGGCAGGTGGCTGTACAGGCAGAAGCTGTACGGCAATAGGTTGCTGTGTAATCGCGTTGATGAACTTGGCGTAAACGAGGTACACGACATCAACCTCCCCTTTCAGGAAGGCATCGACGGCCACCTGGGCAATAGCACTGGCATCGCTCAAGGTGGGCTTATCACCATAGTTGACAAATTCGGCAATCATGCGTTGGTCCGTGCGCACGATGAAGTCGCGAACCTTGCGCCCGACGGCGATAAATTCTGTCCCTGGACGTTCACCTTGTTGGGCCAGCCTATCCTGTTGCTCCCGCACAGTTGTCATGGCTCTGCGATTGATATTACTAGGTAATGCTCCACAAAGGCCACGATCCGGGGTGATCACAAGCATGCCAATGTGGCGCACTGGCCGTTGTTTTAGCAGGGCAACCCCTTCGCCAAGATCATCGCCGGTGGCATTGGCGAGACGCGAGACGAAGGCGCGGATCTGCTCGGCGTAGGGGCGTGCCTGTTTGACACGCTCCTGCGCTCGTCGCATCTTGCTACTGGCCACCATTTGCATAGACTTGGTGACCTGTGCCATGTTTTTAGTCGCACGTATGCGCCGCCGAACCTCTCTGGTAGATGGCATTGGCTTGCCTCCTAACTCTTGGCTGTTTGCGGACTACGCGTTTGGTCTGCCTGCTGATTAGTGGTCGCAGCCGCTTTAGGCTTGGCAGCACCGGGCGCGGCTGTCTGATTGAACTCGTCAAGAGCGGCTTTCAACTGTTTTAACAGGTCGTCAGACATCTTGTTTTTACCGGTCACGGACTGCTCGACGATGGCCTGGCCGATCTCTGCATGGTTCGCATCCATGTAGCGATAGAAGGCAACTTCCCACTCTACAACGCTGTCAACGGGAGTGTTATCCAGGTACCCGTTGGTGGCAGCGAAAATTGACATGACCTGTTTCTCAACCGGGACTGGTTGATACTGTGGCTGCTTCAGAATTTCTGTTAAACGCTGACCACGATCAATACGTCCCTTGGTGACCTTATCGAGGTCAGAGGCGAATTGTGCGAAGGCTGCGAGTTCGCGGAACTGTGCGAGGTCAAGGCGTAGCGTACCAGCGACCTGTTTCATAGCTCGACTCTGCGCACTACTACCCACGCGAGAGACCGAGAGACCGACGTTAATAGCCGGACGTACACCAGCGTTAAACAAGTCTGTCTCCAGGAATATCTGTCCATCGGTGATGGAGATCACGTTCGTCGGAATATATGCCGAAATGTCATTCGCCTTCGTCTCAATGATCGGCAAGGCGGTCAGCGAACCACCACCGTAATCTTTGTTCAGGCGGGCTGCACGCTCAAGCAAGCGAGAATGCAGGTAGAAAACGTCGCCAGGATAGGCTTCGCGTCCAGGAGGGCGGCGAATGATCAGTGAAATGTTACGGTATGCCTCGGCGTGCTTGGTCAGGTCATCGTAGATGATCAGTGCATCTTTACCTGCTTCCATGAATTCTTCGCCCATGGCGCAGCCGGCATAGGGAGCCAGGTATTTCATAGGGGCGGGATCGGACGCACTGGCGGCTACGATGATGGTATGCTCCATCGCGCCGTGTTGCTCCAGGATATCACGCGTGCGTGCCACGGAAGAATTCTTCTGGCCGATGGCGACATAGATGCAGATCAGATCCTTGCCCTTTTGATTAATGATGGTATCAATCGCGATGGCAGTTTTACCCGTCTGGCGGTCGCCGATGATCAGTTCGCGCTGTCCGCGACCGATGGGGATCATGCTGTCAATGGCCTTGATACCCGTTTGCACTGGCGTATCGACGCTTTGGCGAGTGATAACGCCAGGGGCGACGCGCTCGACAGTGCGTGTTTTTGTGGTTTCAATAGGGCCACGGTCGTCAAGTGGCACACCCAGCGCGTTAACGATGCGGCCAATCAGTGCATCACCGACGGGTACCTCGATAACACGGCCAGTGGTGCGCACTTCGTCATCTTCTTTAATCTCTGTATATTCGCCCAGGATTGGGCAACTCACCGACTCCTCTTCGAGGTTGAAGGCCAGTCCCATGATGCCTGTGCGCGGAAATTCTACCAACTCGAGATACTTCACATCTTGCAAGCCATAGACGCGAGCAATACCGTCTTGCACCGCGATCACGGTGCCAACACTGGCGGTTTCTGTCTCATTGCTACCAAAACCTGCGATGTTTTTCTCAATGATGGCACTGATTTCATCAGCCCAAGTTGCCATCGATGTTCCTCCTGTCTCTATCTTGCCTCAAGGTAAGCCACGCTCTACCCCAGGGTACCCGCGAGGGGTACCCCTACTATGGACGAACGCGTTCCACCCATACCAGGCGTCCTGTCAGGGACGCGGCCTCGTCCATGGTAGGGGTACCCCTCGCGGGTACCCTGGGAGTGGCGGGACGCGGCTTAGCTCCTACTGTATACTGCTTGGCTGTGCCGTATCTTGTTGCGTGGTCTGCGCTGTGTCTTTTACGATAGTGGCATCAATATCATGTATTTCTGCTTCTGACAAGAAGCTTTCCGTATTGCTGGAAGCACTGGTCAACAACTGCTGGCGCAGTGTGTTCAAGCGGTTACGGATGCTGCCGTCAATTACCTGATCGCCGACACGCGCAATGACTCCGCCCAGGATATCTGGTTGCACACTGGTCTCAACAAGAATCGTCTTGCCTGTTCTCTTTTCTAATGCTTTTTTGATAAGGGCCATTTGTGCATCATCAATTTTCGTTGCCGTGGTCACTTTCGCTACTGCCTGGTTCTTGTAGTCCAACACAAGCTGTTCGAGTTCACGGGCGATATTCGGCATCACTTCGATCAGTCCACGTTGGATAACGAGCAAAGCGAGGTTGAGCGATGTAGGCAGCACCTTACCATCTAAAGCCTGGCGTACCGCTTTCTCTTTGCGCTGTGCGGAGATTTTTGGTTCCTGGAGCAGATAGGACAGCGTGCGATGAGCAAAAACCTGTGCTATCCGCCGTACATCGTCGAGGGTTTGATCAAGCTTATTCTGCTTGCGCCCTAAATCGAACATAGCCTCGGCATAGCGTCGTGCAATCGCTCCTTTAAGCATTACTGTTCCTTTGTCTGGCTCGTATGAACGAACTCTTCCACTAAGCGACGATTGTCGTTGCTATCGACCGATTTCCCGATGACCTTGGTCGCGGCATTGATAGAGAGATTGACCACCAGGCGGCTGATCTCGGCACGGGCACGAGCGGCTTCCTGCTGAATGCGTGCCACTTCCTGTTTGCCAACCTGCTCAGCGCGAGCGTGCGCCTCTTCTACTATACGGTTGTACTCAGCTTCGGCTGCCTTTGTAGCGTTGGCAATGGCTTCCTGTCCCTGTTGACGTGACTCAAGCAAGAGCTGTTCAGCCCGCTGCGTGGCATTGTTCAGCTCGTTTCTAGCACGTTCCGCGTTCTCAACCCCTTCTCGAATCACAGCCTGTCGCTGATCAAGCGTTTTGAGGATAGCGGGGAAGCCCCATTTCCAAAGTACAAAGAAGACAACCCCAAAGCTGACGAGTTGGGAGAGGAAGGCCAATCCGTTAATACCAAAGCCGCCCAATAGGTCGGCACTTATAAATGTCTGCACCACTGTGCGCCTCCTTTCGTCAGAAGTCATAAACCGGATACCCACGAGGGGAGTGGTACGCCATCATATACACGAGCGTATAGGTCAGGGGTACCACTACAGCATCGGTGGTTATCAGGAGACTATTTGCCGTTGAGCAGGAAGGCGATAACCAGGGCATAAATAGCGATAGCTTCGGCGAAAGCCAGACCAATAAGCATGTTGATACGGATCAGTGGCTCGGCTTCAGGATTGCGCCCAATGGCGTTGAAGGCCTGACCAGCGGCGATACCGATACCGATGCCAGGTCCAATGGCTCCCAGACCAATGGCCAATGCTACGGCGAGTGTATTGTAAATTGTTGCTGGCATGATGAGAATCCTCCTTTAAGGACAACTTCGTTGTTTCGTTTAATAAAATTTATGCAATCGCAGCAAAAAAATTTCTGCGAGTAGCAAACATAGTAGTCATGTGAGCGGGAGGGTTAGTGACCTACCGCTACGGATTTCTGTTCATTGCGCTCAAATTCAGCGCGTGCTTCTTGCTCAGTCTCGTTGTCCTCGTGCGAGTGGCCGGTCGTGGCAATTTCCAGGTAGACCAGTGCTAGCAACGTGAAGACGAGGGCCTGCACAAAAGAAACGAATATTTCAAAAGGGATGAAGATAATATCGGCCACGAAAGGCAGGAGGAAAGCGAAAACTGCTAGCACCGCACTTCCTGCGAAGATATTACCGAAGAGACGGAAGGCCAGTGAAACGATACGTGCTGCTTCACTAATCAGTTCCAAGATACCAACGAAAAATTCGATAAAGCCCTGGAACATACCCTGGAAATCAAGCTTGATCAGTGATTTGAAGAACAACCTGACGTTGATGAATTTACTAATGTGCTCCACCGGTCCCAGCGTATAAAAACCAAAGGCCTGAGCAGTGATCACAGCGATCAGTGCCATAGCAAAATTCAGATTCAGGTCACTGGTAGCAGGGCGGATCCAGGGGATCAATTTGTCGGACAGGTCACCAAACAACAGAAAACCCAACACTGGCTGGCTGGTAATGTGAGCGGCTTGAATGGCGTTATGGTCAATCGTTCCAACGGTATCTACGCCTGGAATGACATCAAGCATGTTGGAGACAACGATGAAGAGAAAAAAGGTAGCCACGAGCGGAAAGAACTTTTTGCCTTTTACCTTTCCCGAAACACCCTCTACTAATCCCAGTAAAAGCTCCACCATCCACTCGACGAAGTTCTGAATACCAGAAGGAATCATATCACGACGGCGGGTGCCAGCGAAGAAAAGTGCTACCAGGACAACGATAGATATCCAGGTACACAGTAGTGTGTTAGTAACCGGAAGTGGACCAATGTAAAAAATTGTATCCGGCTGAATTTTTATTTGTAGAAGTTTCCAGAGCGACACTCGGCATCCTCCTAATATTCGCCGAGCTCTGCAAGAACTGGTTGGTTATGAATAGCTCCCGTCTATCTTTTCAAATATGGTGCTAGTAAACGGTAGGCTCCCAATATTCCCAAAATCAGGCCAAGCAGCAGCCCGAGAAGTAAATAAATACTTTTTGTATTGGTAATCTGATCGAGATACGTTCCTCCGATGGCCCCTAGCGCAAGGGGAATAGCGATGACCAGGCCCAGTGCTCCCATCAGACCTAACGATCCCCAAACAGAGGGCGGCTCATTCTTTTTCATCCGTCTTATCCCATCTGTTATCTCTCATAGTATACCAGTGGGATTATAGCACATGGGAACGAAAATATGCAACACGAGCTACAATTGGGTGAAATATTCCTGCGCGTAGTGAATTACTGTAAAAGTATCGTATTGCGATACTATTTGTAGGTATATATACCTTTTGACTTCTTATTTTGTTGAGGTAGGGCAGCAGCCTTCTCTCCTTGAGCTTGGACTTTCATTGCGCTGGAGATGGTGAGGCCGAGGGTGCTGAGACAGGCCATGCCGGTGACTGTCATGAGCAGTGCAGCCCAGGGATGGGAGAAGACGAACATGGCGGTCACTTTTTCGGCGGGTAGGCCGAGCAAGCCTGTGAAGACCAGCAGGCCGGCAAATTCGTTGCTGCCGACTTGCCCCGGCGGGGTTGGCAGAATATAGAACATGTTATAGACGGTGTAGCCAAAGATGGCCGTGCCAAAGGGGATAGGGAAGCCAATTGTCCAGAAGGCCAGCATGGCGAAGAGACCATCAAAGATTACCGCGACACAGGTGAGCAGGACTGCCGGAATGAAAATCTTGGGGCGACTGGCAGCCATGAGCAGCGAGTCGACAAACCCTGTCGCGAAACCTTCAATTTTACTGGCAATGGCCCTGGGTAGTACGCCGATGATTTTCGCGAGCATTGCGATGGCGAGGGCGCGTTTCCAGGCCGCGAGCGCGACAAAGAAGATCAGGCCAATGAGTAGGCCGCCGACACTGCCCAGGATGAGCCAGAGCTTGATGTCCATTTTGATGCCGAGGAATGGGACGATGGCCATGATAAAGAGAGCGGGCATCAAGTCCAGGGCTTTGTCCATGGCGACGGTGGGCAAAGATTTGCTGATGGGAATGTCGGCGATGCGCTTCAACATGATGCTTTTGGCCACTTCTCCACCGCGTACTGGCAATAAAAAGTTGAGGAAGATGCCAACGAGGAAGAGTTGGATGGCTTTGAGCGTGCTCACTTTCCCGATAGGATTCAGGAAGAGCTTCCAGCGTATGCCGCGCACACAGAAGGCGGCGAGGAAGGCCACGCCTGAAAGCAGGGCCAGGATGATGCCTTGTGGCGTGGTCAGATTTTGGCGCAAGACCTGCAAGGTTGTTGGTATATCGACAAAGCGGGAAACCAGATAGAGCAAGCCAATGCCAACCAATAGCCCCAAGGTGATCTTTGTTGCCGGTGCATTGAGCATGGCTTTCCATTTAGGCTGTGGCTTAGCGGGTGTGATAGCAGCATGGGGCAATGTACGACCAAATGGTTCAGTGCCGTACAGGTTTACTATGGGTAGCGGCCCTGTTTGTTGAATACCATTGGGCCAGTATTCTTCCAACACAGCGGAACTGCTGCCCTCTATGGGTTGGCTCATAGTCCGCTGCGACACGCGAATGGCTCGCATCATGCCGCTTAAATGCATGATGTTTGTATTTTCCAGACTGATGTCAGGCAGCTCTTGCTCAGGCGCGGGGTCTCTATGCACTACCAATTGGTTCTTCTGTTGAGAAGAATTTGAGAAGCGCACGAGCCGTATTGGGCGGATGTGGCGAACGGACTGAGTTTGGCAGTGCTCTTGTTGCATACAAACCTCTACTACACGAGAACGGAATACGAGTTGGCATTTAATGGCAGTGCTGTTCCATGTATCAATGAACGATTGGTACATGCGATGTTCAGGGCTTGTGAATGATTGCCAGGGCGACCCTGGCGATCCTTACACAAGGAGGTTTTGGGAAAGAGACGATGGTATGCGGAGGGGCAAGGGGGTCATGTGGGGTTGTGTGGATGAGGGGGCCTTGTGCCTGTCCTTGGTGGGAAGAGAGACCTCCACCAGGACAGGCACAAGGCCCCCTCATCCACACACCACGTCTCCCTGTCCCTACGCACGAACGAGAGGCGCAAGCCTCTTGCTGAAAAACCTAGCCGTGTAAGCCCCACCCCCGCCCCTACGAGAGGACTCCCTCTCCCTATCTTAGGTTGATAGCTCTTGGGCGACCAACTTCGCATCATCAGCAATCATTTACAAACTCTGATGTGATGTTAACGATATATGACTACAGATATCCCTGCTTACTATACCATTCGGCAGTTTGTTGCATTCCTGTATCCAAATCTGTCTGTGGTTGGAAGCCAAGCTCAGTTTTTGCGCGTCTACCATCATAAACGCGGCTATTGGTGAGGAATTGTACGCGGCTACGAGTGAGTGGCGCACGTTCACCTTGTAGTCCTGGTACGAGCGCGAAGATATCGGAGGCAAGATTGGCGAGCCAGAGCGGGATGCTGCCGCCAGGAAGCTCTTTGCCGAGGGAGTGCGCGATAGCGGTAGCGAGAGTACGAATAGTAACGGGTCGCTGTCCCGCGATATTGTAGCTGTGTCCCACCGCTGCTGGTTGCTCCGCGCAGAGGCGGAAGGCGGTGAGCATATCATCGATGTAGATGGGATGGAGTAGTGCTGTGCCGCTGTCAATAACGCGAAATAGTCCCTTCTTGATGGAGGCAAAGAAACCGAGCAGGTGCAGGTCGCCTGGCCCGTAGACCAGCCCTGGACGCACGATACTGGCTGGTAGCCCTCGTTCGCGGTAGGCATTGAGGACGAGCAGTTCGGCCTCCAGTTTCGTCGCTTCGTAGGGATTGGTTGGAGCGAAAGGGGCGTCTTCGGCGGCTGGTGTTTTGCCAGTGACGCCGTGAATACCGGTGGTGCTGCAATGGACAAAGCGTTGCAACTGTTTTTGGCCCAGGCATGCTTCCAGCAGGATGCGCGTACCTTCGACATGAGTCTCACGGTATAAAGCCACCGGAATACTGGGATGATAGAGGCGTCCGACCAGGTGATAGATGCAGGATGCGCCATCTACCGCCTGCTGAACCGCCTTTGTATCGGTGATCGTGCCGGGGATGATGGTGACGGCCTGGCCAAATTGTGCCTGTGCTTTTGTTGTGTCGCGGGCCAGAATGCGCACGGGCTGTTGTTGTTGCACCAGTGCTGTGACGAGGGCGGAGCCGAGAAAGCCCGTTGCGCCCGTTACCAGTATGCTCATTGACGTGCTCCCGAATAGCCTTTGACGCTGATAGCCTGTTCGGGGCAGGCTTCGTAGCAGAGCAAGCAACGTTGGCAGGTTGCGTAGTTGACCTTCAACGTCTTGAGGTCAATGACATTGGGTAGTGGACAAGTTTCTACGCAGATACCGCAGCGAGTGCAGTTAGCTTCTTTGATCTGCGGACGCGTGCCGACCAGTCCAGTACTATAGAGCGTGGTACAGAAATGCTTGCCGCGTTCAGCTACCCAGGTGTAGGGGTAGTCCAGTGGGTACATCATCCAGAAGATAAAACGGTAGAGTGGTTTCTGCTGAGGAAGGCGAAGCTTCTTAATGACACTCAGCTCTTCACCGGCGATAGTCCAGGATGGTTTGCCGAGCTGCTCCAAAGCGAGTTTCAGGTGTGGAATAGCGCGTGGTTTGACGCCCACGAGTTGGCAGCAGACCAGATCAACGGCGAGGCTATCGCGTCCCGCTACGAGGACTTGCAGATCGGCCTTATCGCCGTAGAGTGGGCCTTCGCCTTCCTGCCCCATGCTGCCATCGATAATGGTCAGGTCAGGTTTAATGCCGCGGTACATGTCCACAATAGATTGGTCAATGCCGAACGTGTGCATGGAACGGCGATCGGGGCGTGGTAGAATGCCCATCGTGTTTTTCATGCCCAGCGACATGATGGAGACGACATGGCTTTTGAGGACGGGCAGATTGATTAAGCAGGCCTCGTCGAGGATGCGCGGCACGCGGAAGCGGCGCAACTTTTTCGCTCCCTCTGGTCGCCGTTCAATCCAATCTTGCTCACCGCCCTCCGGGTCTACGCGTACAATGCGAATGCCGTTAGCGGCGCAGAATTTTTCGACGCCCAGGATGGTATAGGTGGCTTCGCGATCAAACTCGGTGCCGGGCGTCTCACAGAGCACTGGCTCCGCGCCACAGGTGCGTACTTCTTCCGCGACGGCTTTGAGCAGGGCGAAACTGGTGGTTGAACCGGTTTCCGCATTGCGACCGGCGACGAAATTTGGTTTGAGGATGGCGATTCTGGCCCCTTTCAGAACTGAAGGCATGCCTCCTACTTGCGCGATAATGCGATGGGTGGCCTCTTCGATGCCATCGAAGGTGCGTGTAATGGCGATGGTATCAGTCGTGGGTTGTATTGCTACCATGAGTTAGAGTGTCCTTCTAGTATTGTAAATGTCTCGTGTATGATCAACGTCGGGTATATCCGCCGTGGCATGCCAGGGGAGAGCCTGGTATACCTCCGGCGTCGGGTTAGTATGATTTACCTTGTAGATGCGCATGGCGTACTGCACATCATATTTGTTGATGCGGAAGTCGGCAAGGAGTGACGAATGTTGGAGCGCGCTATTCACGATATCCATATCTCCACCGATGGTCTTGATATCGTCTAACATGAGCGAATCAGTGACGATATAGTCAATGTGGTTCCAATCATTTTTTAAGAGATTATCATGTATCTCTGGATCGAAGGCGATGTTCCAGTAGATATGGGCATAGGGGTAGATTGCTCCATCGCCGACGCCATCGCCACCTGGCTGGTGAAGATCGGCAAAATAATAGCTATTGATCACAACAAACGCGTTATGCGGAATGTTGTTGTGTATCCAGGCCAGTGCTCTGGTCTGCGGTGAGGTCAGGTTCAGTGAAAAGATCGTTTGGGAGTGCTGTGCATCATAGACGAGGGTACCAGCCAGGAAAAGGAAGATGAAGAGGAACGACAGCAGTCGAAAGCGTACGAATGTGCCGATCCACCTGGCGATTAGATTGATGACCAAAGCAATATTAATAGCGCAAAACGGCAGCAAAGGAATGATATAGAAGGGAAAGGTGACACCATTGCGCATAAATAGAATCCCGTAGCTCATGGCGAATAGTGAGAGCAGCAGGTATTTACGATTCCACCATCCTGCAATGAGATTGATAAGGGTGGTCGCGATACTGGCCATGATGAAAAAGTAATCCACACCTGTCCAGGTCTGAAAGCTTACTAAGATACTGCCCTGGCTTTGCCCACGCTGAACTTGCCCAATATAGGTTGAAAGCAAACTCAGGTGTTGGTGCTGATCCCAGGGAAACCATCCGGTGGGCAAAAGTTCGCCCTTTAAAATTGCCATGAGGATGAACGTTGAGCCTAACGCGGACACGCTATAAATGAAGGCGATCAAGGCGAATAGACGTTGGAAGCGCGTGGTATGCAGCCAGACCGCGTAAATCATGACAGGAAAGTAGAGCAACAGGACCTCTTTTGAGAGCAAACACAGTCCGTAAGAGATAGCTGAAAAGGCAATGAAGAGTAAGCGGCTATTGCCAATAACCAGAAAATAGAGCGAGAGCAAGAGCCAGAAGGTGGCTACATTATCTAAGAGCACCTGGCGTTGAAAGGTAATACTCAGTGGTGAGAGCGAGAAAAGAACCATCGTCAACAGGGCGATGCTGCGACTGCCCAACAAGCGTCGGATTATCAGGTAGACCAGTAAAGCACTGCCCGTCGCATAAACGAGCATTAAGACGCGTCCACTGTTGATAGCGTTGCCAAAGGTAAAAAGTCCTCCGGTCAATTGCACCCAGGCTGCGATTTGTATCCAGGCCAACGGTGGATGACCGTAGCCATAGGCATAAGGAGTGATCTCTCCGTGCAGAATGGCCCATGCGCTGGACATGTAGGTGCCTTCATCCAGGCCATACTGTGGATAATAGAACATATTGTAGGCGTGCGCGGCTAAAGCGGTGAGCAGTCCCGTGATGACGATAAAGGCCTCTATCCATTTGGGTACAGGAAATGCTTGTGCCGGAAAAGGGTTGATCGGTGCTACTCTGGGCAGGAGGCGTGTTTCGCTGGCGATGATGCGTTTCTCCTGTTCCGGGACAATCTTGGGCAGGAGGGTTGTATGGCCGGAGCGTCTCCGCAATGGATTTTGGCGTTGCCCAATGCGGTTGGTGGTACGGACATAAAAATTTGCGCCGCGATGCAGGATGATGTGTCCATCCCCAATCTCTGGTTCCTGTCCAATTCTTTGAGTGCTCTTTGGTTGCTGTGGTGGTGGGGCGGGCAAAACTGGGCGAGCGGTGGGAGTTGATAGAATAGGGCGAGCAGGATTATCGCCGATGGGTGTTTGCCCATTGGAAGGCACATTCCGGCGCACCACCCGGGATACTCTGATTTCCTGTGGTGGTGTCTGTTCAGGCTCTTGTGGGCCGTGCGGCGATGTATACGTTGTTGTCATAACTCTCTCTACTCTATGGCTAAGCGGCGACCCTGGTACGGTGCTGGCCGAGATGAACAGTTTTCTCCCAGTTTGTGCTTCCGCGCATGTAGCGGAATAGTGCGCGTATGGCTCCCAGGCTGAGCAACCATTGATACGGGAAAAACGCCAATACCATGATGGTGGCCTCACGCCAACTCCACTTGCGATTGTGTGCCTTTAAAAACTCGTGCAGACCGGCCAGGTCTATAAAAGCGGTGAGCACAAAGCAGTAGAAGGGGAGGAAGGTGAGCATGGCGAACCAGAGTGGCAGCTTGACGAAGAAGAACATCAAGAGCGAGGCTGGTACCATGAGCGTGAAGAAGGCCTGTAGCTCCGGCAATATCAGGACATAGAAGGCCAGCAGGCGTTGTGAAAACCGGGGCAGCTTCAACCACTCGCCTTTGAAAAGGATTTGAATGAAGCCCTGGTTCCAACGTGTGCGCTGCTTTATGAATTGTGTGATGGTATGCGGCGTCTCCTCTCGTGTAACAAACTCATCGTCGTAGATGATACGCATGCGTGCATGAGAGATGTTGAGGCGAATACCGAGATCGGCATCTTCCGTCAAGCATGTTTCATCCCAGCCGCCCATTTGTTCCATGAGTTCGCGGCGCACAAAGACGGTATTCCCGCCGAGCGGTGTCATACCGATGCGTGCAAAGAAATGCATGGAGGATTTGAACCAGAAGAAATATTCCAGTACATTAAGAAAGCAAAACCATTTCGTATTATGATTCATTAATTGAATGCCACTCTGAACCACATCTACATCCTCGTTGAGCATGGTGGTATTGATAATATTGAGAATATCGGGATGCGGCTCGTCCTCGGCATCAAAGATGGTGACGATGTCGCCACGAGCTACTTGTAGTGCGAGATTTAACCCATGTGGCTTGTTGACCGGACCATCGTTAAAGATGACCAGTTGGACGTTGGGATCGCCCAACTCATCAATCTTGGCCTGGGCTTCCGCGATAGTGCCACTGTCATCTTCGCGACAGATCGCCATGATTTGCATGAGTTCTGTAGGGTAGTTGAGATCATAGACTTTTTGAATTGTTTCACGGAACACGTCCTCTTCATTCTTGGCGGGTAACATGATGGTAAAGGATAAGCATGGGTCCAGGTAGATGGTGGAGGCATGGTTGAGCCAGGCATGCTCCGGTACTTCCCAGATAAAGAGGCGCAGACGTATGTTAAAGACGGCCTGTACGGCCATCGTGAGAATAATCAAAAGGTAGAGTGCTTCAAAAGACAGCTTGAGAATAGTGGCTAACACGAGCTCTCCTTTTTCATAACATATTTCTTGTATAGTTTGTTTTTAGGATACTGTCCCTAACAAATGGTTGCATTGACAGTAGTATTGGTTTGTGTGCCGCAAATCGTGTGTATGATTGGTGCGGTGTTGGTGTTATTGTCGGTTGGCACGGCGAAACTATACGCTTCGGCCCCGGCATTGCGATGAAGCGTGAGAACAACGATGCTATATCCCGGTATATTTACATTGAGATTGTGCCAGGGGCTTGCACCAAACAGGTTTTTGTTTGAGGTGATCTGTACGAATTGCCCTGTAGCTGCTTTATTCACAAATAACAGGCTGACGGATTGGTGTTTAGCATCCTGTGTTGCGTAGGTGCTCATGGGGTCACGTTCCACCTCCAGTGGTATGAGGTCGTGTGAGAGATGCGAAAATAGCTCCATCACGCGAAACATCGGTGTTGGCTGCTGTCCAGTGGTTGTGAACAGTGGGTAGGGCTGTGTACTACCCGACGCGGAAGAGAAGGCCACATACCCTACCTGTTGATTCATCAGCGTACCCAGTGTATCCGCCCACCAGAGTGCGGCCAAACCGCGTGATGGTGCTGCCTGATGGGGGGGGCTGGTGTTAATCGCCGTGAGAGCAATCGGCAGACCGCTTGGCAAGTCCTGGCTGATTAACTGGTTCAAGGCCGGGAGCAAGTAATTCCACTCTCCTGTACTGCTCAAAAAGGTGTAGGGGGTCTGCGTGGCATTAGCAAACTGGAAGCGATGGAATGAGACGCCATCGAGCAGGGTGACGTTATGGGCTTTCTCGTATGCGCCCACTCCTTTTAAGAAACCTTCCATCCACAATTGGCCATTGGCATCGGTGGGGCCTGCACCCGGCCCATAGAACTCGCTGATCTCTGGCCCCAGCACTTTGATAGTGGGGTCAGCATGATGCATAATGGTCGAGAATTGGATAAAATCGTGGACATATTCCGCGACGGTATAGAGACGGCCCGTGGCGGGATTGATGAGTTTATCAGGTTCATTGCCGACCGTCCAATATTTTATCGGATAGAAGGGTGCTTGAGCATATTTGCCGATGCGTTGATCGCTGTGCGGATTATTCATAAAATCGACCCATTTAGCCGCCACATTGGCACGGGCGGTGAGATCGGTCAATGCCTGGAAATTACCATTAAGCGGGCCTGAGAGCCGTGTTTGCACAATGCCATCGGCATGAACTTGAGCGAGCAAGGTGACAAAGGCAGTGAGTTGATCGTGTGAGAGATAGTGATCCTCGCCCCAGTTGCCGCCGGGGAAGTCTAACAGTTTGACGTGGGCAGCTACTAACCCTGCTGTGAGCGGGGGGCTATAGTCCATGAAACCATTGACGTTGTCCAGCGATGTTGTGCCAAGCCGGGGAGAGACATTCGCGCCCATGATGGTCGGGCTGATGGGCAAGCCCTGGCGCAGGTCTAAGGTGATTACCTGCTGACTGCCGATATGCACGTCTAATTGGTCGTTGATGGTAGTGGTAATAGCGGCCAGTCGCACGCCAGCAAAGACGATGGTGATGAGGAGCAGAACGCCGAGAATACCCAGGGTGCGTCGCCGCCGCCGTTCCCTGGGCGTGGGACGTTGAATGGCGAGTTCTCGCCACCCTAATGTCGGCCCCGTTGAGTGCTGGCTGGCCTGGCTCTGTTGGCTGATGTCGTTACTAACTGGCATTACGCGTGTCCTCTATCTTCATTGTCGTGTTTGGCGACGTATCCATATATGTAAACGTATCAGGTGTATGCTTAGGTCGGTTGTGGGACATCTGTCTACTTGCTATGGCCCTGTTTGTCTTTCCTATGGTATCTCATTTGGCTGTACTGTATCGAATATCGCACATAATGTACTATCGGCATAACCTGGTTGGCCCATTAGGAGGATTTTTTAGGGGGAGAGAGGCGCAAATCGCTCGTGCGTAGGGACAGGGGGATGTGGGGATGCGGATGAGCTTTCACTCGTAGGTTTTTTGGAAACGCGCTGACCTCGCCTGTCATGCTGAGCGGCGCGAAGAACCTGCGTGCTGGCCGACGAGAGGTTCTTCGCGGCGCTCGGCATGACAGTTCCCACTTTCCCTGTTCCATTCCAAAAACCCTACTAGTGAAAGATGTGGATGAGGGGGCCTGGTGCCTGTCCTTGGTGGGGGTTCTGCATCCTCCTACAGGACGAGGACAAGCACCAGGCCCCCCATCTGCCGCCACGTCCTTCTTACCTGCCCCCCAGGCAGGGTGTTGTCCCTACGCCACGACACCACCCACTCGCCTTTTGCAAAAAATGAAATGCCCCCTCCATAGTAGTACTGGACACGACGCATATAATTTAGGTACACTGAATGTGGGCACTTGCCCCCATATTGCTATTCCGTGCTTCAAGGAGAATATTTGGCTATGGCTGATGGTCTCAAAGTGGTAAGTACCTATCAGTTTTCTCGTGCCGCACGGGAGACCTTGCGCGAAGCGGCACAGGCAGAGGTGCTATGCATTGCACGCACAGACGAATTTCTAGCTCGTTTGCAGGAGGCAGAGATCGTCTGTTCCTACTGGATACCGGAAAATTGGCGTACACTGGCACCACACTTGCGCTGGCTGCAATGTTCTGGCGCGGGCGTTGATGGTCTGTCGCCCACGGGGATATTGAACGAGGATAGCGGTGTGATGGTGACGACGGCGGCTGGTATACACGCGACGACTATTAGCGAATATGTTTTTGGCAGTATGTTGATGTTTAACCGAAATTGGCCGGAGATGGTGCATTTGCAAGATCGGCATGTCTGGCCGCGGAGTGTCAACTGGTATAATTTGAGTGGACGAGAGTTGGTGGATCAAACGCTGGGTATCATCGGGCTGGGCAATATCGGGCGGCGCATCGCCCAATTGGGACGCGCCTTTGGGATGAATATTCTGGCGACGCGGCGGTCAGCCACTGCCGAGGAGACCGATCCAGACGTGGATCGGCTCTATCCGATGGCTCAGTTTCATGAAGTGCTGCGCCATAGTGATTACGTGGTGGTAGCTGTTCCATTAACAGGGGAGACGGAGAAGCTGATCGGTGCGGAAGAATTACGCATGATGCGTCCCAATGCTTACCTGATCAATGTAGCTCGTGGACGCGTCATTGATGAAGGTGCGCTGATACGCGCTCTGCGCGAGCAATGGATCGCGGGAGCGGGACTCGACGTGGTAGAGGAGGAACCGTTGTCGGCTGATAATCCATTGTTCTCCCTGCCAAATGTGATTTTGACACCACATATTTCCGGTGAGAGTGTTCATTATGGTGAGCGTCTCACGGTGCTTTTTGCGGATAACTTGCAACGTTATCGGACTGGCCAGCCCCTGCGAAATCGGTATGACCCGCAGCGCGGCTATTAGTGAGGTACATATATGAGTAAAGAATTTGGGACTGTAGAGTTGTTGGGGGCTGATACCGTAGGTCAGCCTGGGGCGCGTCGTTTTTGTCTCTTTATACGTGGTAGGTGGGATACTGCTCTGATGTGGATGGAGAAAGAGCAACTGAATCGTCTATCATTGACGTTAGATCAGGTTTTGGCGCAATTGACATCTGGTCAGGTTTTGCGTACAGAGGCGCAAGCGGGTAGTCGCCCGACACCGCCGGGTATGCCGCCCGATTTTCCAAGGACGCCCGAATACGATTTTCGTGCCGCACAAATGGCTCTCACCTATGATGAGCGCGATGAGTTGTTTTCATGTGCGGTAGCACCTGTAGAGGTGCTGTTGGAGCCAGGGGAGGAACCGCAGGCGGTAGTCCACGAGGAAGAGGCCATTTCGTTCAGCTTTACGCTGCAACAGGCGCAAGAGTTGGCAAGCACGATCAATATATTGGTAACGGGTGGCCGTCCTGTCTGTCCCTTGTGTCATGCGCCGCTCGATGGTGGCCCCCATGCCTGTGTGAAACAGAACGGACACCACGAAATCGTGCAGGTGATTCAGGACGATGATGACGAGGAAGAATAGCATAAGGGCGGGAAAGCGGCATCTTCGCGGAGATGCCGCTTTCCCGCCCTTATGCTCTACCTGGGCGTAGTACTATTCCCGTTACCACTTAATCAATGCAGACATACTTGTTTGCCTTTTGCAGATAATTCTCTTCATTTGCTTCGATCATCAGCTTATGGAGCACGACCACATCCGCATCCGGCAAACACTCAATTGGTTGCAGGCAAAGGCGCATGACCGCACGGCCATTCTCGATTACCTGGACATAGCCTTTGGCTCTTGGCACACGATACACACGCTGTGGCTCCGTAGGGCTAGGAACTTCGAGATAGCCTCGCCATACAAGCTGACGAAATTGGTCCGGAGTAAGTGTATCGCGTAATAGATCAGCCGCTCGCCGTTCCGCACGCGACCACCCTTTGCAGTATGGTTGTAAGATTAACCATACCATCGGTGAAATAGCGAGAGCGACGACAATCCAACCCAGGGTGGTCAACACCTGAGTGATGAAGCTCATCCGCCAACGACTCGCGGGACCATGACAATTTGCTCTGCAGTGGGGTCAAATTGCTCAATGCGCTGTGTCGGTTTTCCTGGTTCTACTCGGAAGGCAGTTGCACCTTTTGCCCGCTCTTGAGCAAAAATGCGTTCCGCTTCTCGAACAGCAGCAGTTGCATCGGGATCGCCCGCTTGAACTTTCTGCCCGTCCCAGGTGACACGGTCATCACCGCGCCGTGACATCACCCGTAACATTCCCACAGTCGTTCCTCCTTCGTAGAATACGCCGTTCTTGATGGCAACTTTCAACGAACACTTGGTCGGGCCACCCTGGGGTGCCCATTCAAACACTTAACGAACTACGTGGTACGGAGACCTATACTACTTACACGTTTGACTCCGACAGATTGTTCCAACCCAGGTATGAGATTGGAGAACCGCTACACTTCTATAGTAATCGGTACTACTATTGTACGTGAGACTTTCGTGATAGTCAATGGTTACGTTGCCGATTGTAACTTTGTGCCGCATTCGGGGCAGAAGTGAGCGTTGTTTTCGATGGTCGCCGAGCATTGGGGGCAGAAGAGATCGGGCAACGGCAGTTTGGAGCCACAGTCCTGGCAAAATTTTCCTGGCGGTCCCATGCGGCGGCAAGTAGGACACATGACCGCTTGCGGGTAGCCGGGAGTGTTAAAGCCCGCGATGGCTGCGGGAGTTAATGGCTGCGGTATACCTTGGTGCGGGATTTGTTGCGGAGGTTGTGGGGGCTGCTGGAGCCATTGCTGACGCGACTGTTGGGGAGGGACGAGCATGTCGGGTGAGACCGCCGAGGGAATGGCATTGACGTTAAACTGTGGAGCCTGATAGTTTTGCTCAATCTGTTGGCGTTGGGCATCAATGTTCATCTGGTGCTGGAATTGCGAACCATCGGCTTTCATATCGGGGGCGCAGCTGCTGCCGGTGCAGAGGTTGAGTTGGAGATTAAAGCAGCGCATACAGACGGTGCGATGGCATTTGGGGCAAAGATGAAATTCATGCTGTATCTCCGCCCAGGATTTCTGAAGGGCATCAGCCTGTTCGGCGTGCCATTTGGTGCCATATATCTGTTCGCCCGCTTCGGCGGCGCGGCCCCAGAAACCACCTAATAGTCCTACTCCGATGTCCATAATATTGGTGGCTGTGCTGACCGTGGAACGAATTGGTCGCGTATCAACCGCCCAATTGCATTCCTGGCAGGTGAAACGAAAGGCAAAGTAGCCTTGTGATTGATTGCTGCTATCTTGATAGATGCTGGGAACGACGTAGCGTTGTGCCATAGGTGCCTCTCTTTACAGTTATGATGGTTGAGTGATAAATGCAACCCCTGCTGTACCGGGGCCAGTATACGTGCCTACAACGGCTCCGAGTTTATAGGTGGGAATGGTGCCTGTATGGCTCTCCTGGAGGGCCTGTGCAAGTTGTTGGCCTACGGCAGCATCTGACTCAACAATACAAAATTCTTCTGGCTGCGCCATTTCGCCGATGAGTTGCGCGATACGTGCAAATGCCTTGCTACGTGTTCGCGGACGCTCAATGAGATCAATAAGGCCATTCTTGATGGTAAGAATAGGCTTCACACTGAGCATGGCCCCTACCAGGGCCACGGCACCGCCAATACGTCCGCCGCGCTTGAGATATTCCAGGGTATCCAATACAAATAAGACGCGAGTGCGGGCCAGCCGATCAAGCAAGTTGGCCTTGATCTCTTCCAAGCTTGAACCTTGCTGTGCCTCCTCGGCTGCGTGCATGACCGCCATGTTCATGCCTATGCTCACGCTTTCGGAGTCTACGATGTCAATGGGAATCTTCTTTAGATCGTCCGGTAAGGAATCGCGTGCGGTGCAGGCAGATTGGTAGGTTCCACTGAGTTTCGCGGAAACCAGGATGGCCAGGATGGCGTCGGCCCCCTCATGAATGAGTTTGGTATACGCTTCCAGAAAGGCGGCGGGAGGTGGTTGCGAGGTGCGTGGCGATACTTTGCTGGATTGTAGCCGGGCATAAAACGCCGTACTATCCAGTTCGATTCCATCGAGATAGGCGGCGTCACCAAAAAATACTGTGAGCGGTACCACTGTGATGCCCAAAGCTCCTGCACGCTCCCTGGGAATATCCGCTGTACTATCGGTGAGGATATGAACAACCATAGACTTACCTCCAATTGACACGCGACTCCGCGAGTGTCCCTGCATATTTGCACTAGTATACTATGGTTGCTGTGAGAAGTCGAGGTTTTATTCAGCCGAAAGAATATAGGCGTAATAGGGTTGTCCACCATCGACAACATCAATTTCAATATGTGAATATTGCGCCTTGATACGCTTGGCGGTCTCTTGGGCCTCTTGCATGGTCACGTCTTCGCCGTAGTAGAGCGTCACGATCTCATAGCGGTCGATGTGCATGCGCTGGAGAGTATCATGAATGACCTGCTCGATATTCTGGCCAGCGATGGTGAGGTTGCCATTGATCAGGCCGATATAATCGCCTTCGCGGACACGGACGCCACCGATCATTACCGTACGTACCGCTGTGGTGATTTCGGCGGTCTGGGTAGTGTTGGCGGCCTCGGTCATAGCCTGACAGTTGGTGGCAAAGTCCGCATCGTAGTTAAAGGCGAGGAGAGCAGTGATGCCCTGGGGCATCGTGTCGGTGGGGACGATATAGACCTCTTTGTCGGTCAGGTTTGTGACCTGACGTGCGCTCAAAATTACATTGCTGTTATTGGGTAAAATAATGACCTGTTTGGCCGGAATGGCATTGACTGCCGCGAGCAACTCTTCGGTGCTGGGATTCATGGTCTGCCCACCGGAGACCAATGCATTCACGCCAAAGCCTTGAAATACTTTTTCAAAACCGGCACCTGAGACGACGGCCACTGTCGCGATAGGATGGGTGAGAGGCGTTTCATTGGTTTCATTAGCTGCTGCTTCATCGGAGGCGTGTTCAACTTCGCTCTCGGCGGCATAGGTCAGGCTCTGCTCCTGGAGATTTTCGATATTGATGTCGAGCAAGCTACCGAGCCCTACGCCATAGTCGAGGATTTTGCCGGGCCAGGGCGTATGGGTATGGACTTTGAGCATTTTCTCGTCGCCCGCGACCACGGTGGAGACGCCACCCATCGCAATAATGCTCTGCCGAATGCCCTCGACATCCAACGTTTCGCCGCGCAACAGGAAAACAACCTCGTAGCCAAATTCTTCCTCGATGGTCACGCGCCCTTTTTTCACACGCGCCTCGGTGGGTGCAGGTGAGGATGGACGCACTGGCGCAAGGGTAGCGACTTCATCCGGATCGAGTTCGGTCGCTTCGCCGCGAATATAACGCCAGATGCCCTCTAAAATAGTGCAGAAGCCCTGGCCACCGGAATCGACGACGCCAGCCTGCTTGAGAGTCGGTAGCAAATCAGGGGTGCGAGCAACGGATTGGCGAGCTGCAGTGACCACCTCTTGCATCAGGCCAACCAGGTCGTTCCCACGCTCGGCACTTTGCCTGGCCGCATCCGCGCTATCGCGTACCACCGTGAGGATCGTTCCTTCGACGGGTTTGAGGACGGCGCGATAGGCCAGACGGGAAGCTTCTTCCAGGGCGTTGGCGAGATCAGGGGCGGAGAAGGTCTGTTTTTTGTCCAAGCCCTGGGCCAGTCCGCGAAAGGTCTGTGAAAGGATAACGCCTGAATTGCCGCGTGCTCCCATCAGTGCGCCGTGGGCTAATTTCGCGGCGATGACGCCAGCAGAGATTTCGTCACTATCAGCGATGCCACGTATAGCGGCTTGCATGGTGGCCGACATATTGGAGCCGGTATCACCGTCGGGTACGGGAAAGACATTGAGCGCGTTGATGGCCTCGCGGTGCTCTTCTAACCAGGCGGCACCCGCGAGGAATGCCTTTTTGAGGTCTTGCCCATCAAAAACGCTGATACGGCGCGGACGTTGTGTGCGTACTGTACGTGCTGTGTGCGGTGATTGTTCCTGCATCGTGGCTATGCTACCTTTTGCTGTTTATTTTTTCGCCTGCGGTGAAGATGGGCCATGGCTTAGCCCCTGAATATTCACATTGACCTGGGCCACATGGACGCCAAGCATCTTCTCAATGGAGAATTTGACACTACTCATGATATTATGGGCGATCTCGGACATACGCAGCCCATATTCCAAGGCCACATAGACTTCGATAATAATCTGTTCGTTGACTACGCGCACCTGCACGCCCTGGTTGGATTGTGCCTGCGGCAAAAGTACTGCTTGCCCATTATGGAGGCGCGGAGCAGTGATACCAACAACGCCATAGCATTCGCTGGTGGCCTGGATGGCGATGGTATGGATGGCATTTGGCAAAACTTCGATCTTACCGAGGGGACGGGAGCCGTGCTGTGGCTGGATAGCAGATGCTTTTGACATGTGCATATCTTCTCTCTCTTGCCAAAACAGGTAACAACATGCTATACTCGCATAGCATCGTCACTCGTGTGGCTGCTTACCTGGACTGAAAACACTGTTGCAGTATATCACTTCGCGCTTGCCAAAACAAGTACCCTCTGCTATACTCGTATGGTTATCATAGCGGTGGCTTCTCGTCAGAGATTTTAATAAAACATGTGTTGAATTTGTTGTAATGAGGGAGGACCAGAGAAATGTCAGCAGGTCGTTGTGAAGTCTGTGAGCGTAAACCAATGCATGGCAATAATGTCAGCTTCTCGCAGCGCCGCACGCGCCGTCGCTTCGTACTCAATGTACAGCGTCGTCATATGAAAATTGATGGTACTATGCGCACAGTCAATATCTGCACGCGTTGCATGCGTACCATGAACAAACTGCCAAAGGTTCGCTAAAAGATAAGTTAAGTAAAACAGGCATAGCAGATACCACGGAGACTACACGGTCTCCGTGGTATCTGCTATGCCTGTTTTACTTGCTGGCCTGAACTTTTTCGAAGCGTGTGCGCAATTGACCGCAGGCGGCAGCGATATCATCACCGCGCTCGGCCCGCACGCTATTGCTGATGCCGCGCTCGAAGAGAATAGTGCGGAAAGCGCGAATGGCCTCTGGCCCAGGAGTGCTATAGCTGGCAGAGGTGGCGTTGACCGGAATACAGTTCACATGGGCAAACTGCTTGAGTGGTGTCAGAAGCTCGCCCAGGCGATGGGCATACTCTGCTGTGTCGTTGACTCCCGCCAATAGCACGTACTCAAAAGTTACCTGCCGCCGTGTAGCGGCGATATAGTCTTTGCAGGCCGCGATAAGTTCTTGCACGGGATATTTGCGGTTGATCGGCATGGTCTGGCTGCGCAATTCGTCGGTCGGAGCATGCAAAGAGATAGCTAGATTGACTTGCAATGGTTCCTGGCTGAGCTTGCGAATGGCGGGAACCAGCCCCACGGTGGAGACGGTCATATGCCGCGCCCCCAGATTGAAGCCCTCCGCGCTATTCAGGATATGCAGAGCCTGTAACACGTTGTTGTAGTTGTGGAGCGGCTCGCCCATACCCATTAAGACGATATTGGTGATGTGGTCGATAGGTGTGCTACCAGGGAGTCCAGCGGCTGTCCACGGTGCCGAGCGTAGTTCTCGCGCAAAGAAAAGCACCTGGGCCACGATTTCGCCCGCGCTGAGGTGACGGTCAAAGCCCATCTGTCCGGTGGCGCAGAAGGTGCAGCCAAAGGCGCAACCAGCCTGGGTGGAGACGCAGACGGTGGCGCGTGGGCTATTCTCGCCATAGGGAGGATAGAGCATCAATACCGATTCAATGAGTTTGCCATCGGCAAGCTCCAGTAATATTTTGCGCGTGCGGTCGTCTTTGGAGTGCAGTTCGCTACGCACAATCATGGGGCCAATGCTGGCCTCTTCCGCGAGCTTCTCGCGCAAGGATTGCGGCAGATTGCTCATCTGCGCGAAATCCGTACAGAGGCGTTGATAGAGCCAGTTATAGAGTTGTTTGGCGCGAAATGCCGCCTCGCCATGTTCCACAATCCATGCTTGCAATTGGGGCAACGTGAGGGCCAGCAGATCGGTCTTTTTGTTGGTGTTTATAGGTGTGATGGTCATAGCTCATTATAGCATGGATTGGGTGGTATTGTCTTTGGTTAGTGCTGATTTTACTATTCCTAAAAACTCCAAAGTGCGATACAATCAGCATAGACATGTATACTAGCAATAGCGGCATAAGGCTAGCAAGAACCTCATATCTCTTAGACATTGAAATATACAATAACGAGCAGGGGACACAACAATGCTAAAAAGCTGGTTAATACAAAACTTCAAACCCATCCTCGATTCTGGTGAGTTAACATTAGCCCCTGTCACAGTTCTTGCTGGCCGCAATAGCTCTGGCAAGAGCAGTCTTATTCAGTCAATTTTGATGATTGCACAGACGTTGAGCAGTCGAGTGCTAGATCGCGCTTTACTCCCGAATGGCCCTATAGTTCAGCTAGGTACCTTTGAAGATATATTGAGCGAGCAAACGAATTTGCGAACCCTTGTGGTCAGCTTTGAACTGGAAATGGAAAAAGAGGAGATCAAGATACCTGCCAATGGTAAGATCAGGTTAGTAAATGAAAACCTTGCTGTTGGATTAAGTACAAACACCCAATCTGTGAAGGTCACTTCTCGGTTCCGCAGCGCGAGCGGCAATGGTACTAGCATCTCTGCCATTGAAGCATCGAAAGTCAACGTGGAAAGCGTTTCGATGGAAATGATTGAATCTTCCTACGCACAATCCTCTTTGTTCTCAGGAAGTGAGACGTTATTTGAATTTAGTATAGATATTAAGTTGTTAACACCGACAGAACTTGATGAATTTCTCAAAGATGTCGCGCCCGAATATTTAAGACTTGTTCCTTATGCCATCACAGAGTTAAATTATCTAGGCACATTTAAATTAAAAAGTAAATTAGCCAACACTCATGCTCCTGATTCATCTCTCGTATCCTTTTCTCATTTTCTTCCTGCTCGTCTGATTGGAAAAGAAGAATCGCCGCAGACAGCTATTAGCGATAATAAGGGAATTACGGGCTTAGAAGCTGTAACTAACAATGTGTATGTAGAAAATCTCGAAGGGGCAGTTGAGCAGGTTGTTCAGTTTTTTACCAGTAAAATACGTTACTTGGGCCCTCTGCGTGCTGATCCACAGTCATCTCAAAGATTTGCGCCAAGTAGTGAGTTAGATGACGTTGGCGCAAAAGGAGAGTATGCAGCAGCAGTTTATGATGCTAATCAGAATGCAAGTATACAGTGGTACAATCCTTTCGACAGGAAAAATGAGCAGAGTACATTAAAAGAAGCTCTTGATACCTGGGTGAATTACTTAGAAGTAGCAAACGAAGTAAAGATTCAAGTAGCGGGACAGAGTGGAGTAAGTTGGCAAGTAGTGCATAGAGAAGGGCATAAAGCATTGCCGCTTACTGCGGTAGGCGTTGGTGTCAGCCAAGTTTTACCTATTCTAGTGATGGGTCTCCTGGCACCTGACAATACATTACTGCTTGTTGAGCAGCCCGAATTGCACCTACATCCCAGCGTACAAGCTCGCTTAGGGGATTTCTTCATGGGATTGGCAAAATGTGGCAAGCAGTGCTTGATTGAGACACACAGTGAGAATCTTGTCAGTCAATTGCGCTATCACATTGTACAAGCAGGTGGACAAGAAAATAGTGACTGCTTAATCTATTTTGTCGATCAGGACAAACAAGGCGCAGCTAGATTTAACCCTATCGAGATTTCACCACAAGGCAATATTCTCAACTGGCCGGATGGCTTTTTTGACGAGACGATGCTGCAAGAAGACAGAATTACCGCAGCCAGCCTGAGGAAAAGAGCGAAAAAAGCAAGTAATGGCTAATATTGTGATAGACCCTGTGATCATCAAGGTGCCTCCTGATGGAGCTAGCAGGGCGGAAGTGGAACTGTGGCTAGAGAACCTGACCACCTGGTTGAAAGTAGCTCTTACTGCTCCTTTTACATGGCTACATTATCGGCAAGCATCAGCCCTCCTCGAAGATCATGAGCAATTCCCCAGTTTTGAACAACTAAGACAATTGCAGCAAAAGTATCGCTTGAATATCAATATAAACCAAATTGCGAGGAATGTGAATGAGTTTTTTCGTGACGAATCTCTAGATCTTGAAATCCATCTGGAACGCTTGGAGTATATTATTGTACCCGAAACAGGTTCGATCAATATCAATCCAGAGCAATTTGTTTCGCGCTTACCCAAATATATTCATGCTGGTGTACATCTTCTATTCGCTAATTGTTGCGCTTGCAAGCAGATAGGCAATCCTTTTGGACAAGAGTTACGCTTTGCGACACTAGCACTGGTGGATGGCTCAAAAGAGATACTCGTTTCAGTAGTAATTCTGGAGGCACTTCCTGACTTTATTCGTCCTGCCGATAACAAAATTGCTCAACCGTTCTCACTATTGATCACCCCTGATGACTTGCTACCTCTGGTAGATGTGATGGATGTTTGGGCCAAAGGCGAGCATGGCATCACCTATGCTATCGAACAGCAAAATAGAAAAGACTGGCTGCGCATTAACAGTAGCCCGTTTCCGTTCCAATTAGGATCACGTTTTGTTGAGTCGGTGAATGAACGTGGATTAGATACGAATGAAATTGTCCTACGAAGTAGTATACGTGCTGCTGGCGATGTCATTGCGGATAAGGCAAAAGATATAGCTGGTTATCGCTTACATCGATTCAGGAAAAGTGAAGCGGCAAATAGTCCTCAACTCATTCGTGAGAGTGATCACGCCAGAGCCTGGCGTCTCATGCTTCAAAAACATGGAGCTGGATGGCGTTTGCACTACTGGCAAATTCCTACCGTTGAAGGAAGCACCATAGAATTTGCTAATGTCTGTAAGGAGTCCGAACGAGAAATATATTAACTGGCATTTTTGGGTCAAAATTTGCATATGATACAATACAGTATCCACATATCTCTCAGCGGTTGTTTTGACAATTGCCACAGATAACCAACGTGAGAGATTGCTTCTCGTACGTACAAAACGTACTGCACTTTGCGTGTCTAGAAAAGAGATGATACTGTATGGCTAATGAGCAAGAAACGCAAGAACGCACAACCATTGATCCCACCATGCTGAACGCGCTGGAATGGCGTTCGATTGGCCCCTATCGCGGGGGGCGTGTTGTGGCTGTAGCGGGCGACCCGGTGCATCCACAAGTGTTCTATTTTGGTTCGACAGGCGGAGGCGTCTGGAAGACGAATGACGGTGGCCTTTACTGGACAAATGTGTCCGATGGCTATTTTAAGCGTGCCTCGGTCGGCGCGTTGGCTGTCGCGCCATCCGACCCGAATGTGATCTACGCGGGTATGGGCGAGGCAACCATTCGTGGGAACGTCTCGCACGGTGATGGCGTCTACAAATCGACCGATATGGGCAAGACGTGGATACACCTTGGGCTAGAGGACACGCGCCATATCGGGAAAGTACGCATTCACCCCCAGAATCCTGATGTCGTATACGTAGCGGCTTTGGGTCATGCCCATGGGCCGAACGCGGAACGGGGCGTGTATCGTTCGCGGGATGGTGGCAAAACGTGGGAGAACGTCCTTTTCAAAAGCGAGAAGGCGGGTGCCATTGACCTTGCCATAGATCCAAATAACCCGCGTATCCTGTATGCCTCTTTCTGGGAAGCCCAGCGACTCCCGCATACCTTGATCAGTGGGGGCGAAGATAGCGGCATCTACAAATCGACGGATGGTGGTGATACCTGGACGGACATTACGTGTAAGCCGGGTCTGCCGACCGGATTGCTGGGCAAGATTGGCCTCGCGGTCTCCCCAGCCAAAGCCGAGCGCGTCTGGGCCATTATTGAAGCTGAGGATGGTGCTGTTTTTCGTTCGGACGACGGTGGGGAACATTGGCAACGGCTCTCGGAAGAGCGACCCATACGTGCGCGAGCATGGTACTATCAGCATATCATTGCCGACCCACAGGATGCGGAAACGCTCTGGGCACTCAATGTCCAAGCCTGGAAATCTATTGATGGCGGACGTAGCTTCTTTGAAGTCCCTATCCCACACGGCGATCATCATGATCTATGGATTGACCCGCGTAATCCTCTGCGCATGATCGAGGGCAATGATGGCGGGGCTTGCGTAAGTTACAATGGCAGTGATAGCTGGTCATCCATCTATAACCAGCCCACGGAAGAGTTTTATCACGTTACTACCGATACGCAGGTACCTTACAGGGTATATGGTGCGCAGCAGGATAACTCGACGCTCTCCGTTCCCAGTCGTTCGCCCCTGGCGGGCATTACCATAGCCGATTGTTACGAGGTTGGCGGAGGCGAAAGTGGCTATATCGCTGTGCGACCGGATGATCCGAACATTGTCTTTGCCGGTAACTATCAAGGCTACATCACGCGCTACGATCATCGCAGCAACCAGCATCGCAATATTGCCGTCTGGCCTGAATTGGCGTCGGGTTGGGGAGCTATAGACCAGAAGTATCGCTTCCAGTGGACATGCCCCATTCTGCTCTCACCGCATGACCCCCATGTGCTCTATATGACCGGCAACCACGTCTTTCGCTCGACCGACGAGGGGAGCAGTTGGGAGATTATTAGCCCTGATCTGACGCGCAATGACCCGACAAAGTTAGAGTCTTCCGGCGGCCCCATCACCAAAGATAACACCGGCGCGGAATACTATTGCACGATCTTTGCTTTTACCGAATCGCCTATTGAACGTGGTCTGTTCTGGGCTGGCTCCGATGACGGACTGATTCATATCTCACACGACAATGGGGAAAACTGGGAAAATGTGACGCCCGCTGGCTTGCCTGAATGGGCGTTGATCAGTATTATCGAACCCTCTCCCCATGACGCCGCGACGGCCTATGTGGCGGCGACGCGCTACAAACTGGATGATTTCCAGCCGTACCTTTTTAAAACCAACGATTATGGCAAGACCTGGACGAGCATTAGCGCGAACATTGCTGCCAATGCCATCACCCGCGTCATTCGTGAAGACCCTGAGCGGAGCGGACTGCTCTACGCGGGAACCGAGACAGGCATGCTGGTTTCGTTTGACGATGGGGCGAACTGGCAATCGCTCAAACTCAACCTGCCTGTTGTACCTATTCATGACATGGTGATAAAAAATGATGATTTGGTCGCCGCAACGCATGGGCGCGGTTTCTGGATACTGGATGATGTGACGCCGTTGCGACAGATGAGGGAGGAGCTGCACAACGAGGCTGCGCACCTGTTTACACCTCGCGCCGCTATTCATTACATGACAGACTGGGGTTTCTCTCGTGCTGCTGGTGCAGGAAAGTTTTATCGCAATACTGGTGCCACAACGGTAGCGTCTATCCGCACGCAGAAACCCAACGGCGCGACTGTAGACTACAATATCGATGCAGGTCAGAACCCGCCCGACGGTGTCATTGTATCCTATTATCTCAAGCAGAAGCTGGAAGGCGAGGTGACATTAACGTTCCTCGATGCCGAGGGGAAGGAGATCAAGTCTTTCTCCAGTAAAGAAAAGGGCAAAGAGCCGGGTGAAGTTGAGAAATCGACGGTGATTAGAGGTCAGGAGAAAGAGCCGCAAGAGCAGCGTGTTGCCAAAGAGGCGGGCGCGAATCGCTTTGCCTGGAACATGCGCTATCCTGATCCAAGCAAGGTAGAAGGCTATGCCGGTGCGGAAGGAGTGTTGACTGGCCCAACCGCGGCACCCGGTACTTATCAGGTGCGTTTGTCCGTGGATGACCAGCATTATACGGCCTCGTTTGAAATTCAGAAAGACCCGCGTATAGCCGCGACCCAGGAAGATTTGACGGCGCAGTTTGCCTTGCGCATGAAGATTTGTGACAAGCTCACCGCGACGCACGATGCCATCACGACGCTTAGAAGTGTACGGCAGCAAATTGAGGAGTGGGAAAGGCGCACTCAGGGACAGCAGGACAATGAGAAGCTACAGGAGGCGGCTAAACCCCTGAAAGAGACGCTTTCAAGCATCGAGGAAGAGTTGATCCAGGTCAAGGCCAAGACCAGGCAGGATACCTTGAACCATCCCGCCAAGCTCAATGCCAAGCTGGCAGCCCTCTCAGGAACGGTAGGAAGTGCCGATGCCGCGCCAACACGGCAGGAGTATGAACTGTTTGATGCGCTAGCGGCCCGCGTTGATGTACAACTCAAGCGGCTGCAAACGGTCATCGACACCGATGTAGCGGCTTTCAACAACCTGATTCGCGAGCAAGGCGTGTCAGCGGTTATCGCAAAGCCGGATTTGAAAGTCTAAGCATATTGGTAGTGATGGCGGGTTGTGTCGTCTTTTTCCAGGGCGACCGCAAGGGATCGCCCCTACTATATACAGGCTTGTCAAGCCGATTCCCTCGTGTATAGTAGGGGCGATCCCTTGCGGTCGCCCTGGCACTGTGTATTCTACCAAATATGAAGTTAGTGTAAGCTGTCCAACCATGCGCTGATTGCATTGCTTACGCGCTCATCGGTCTCTCCGTCCAGCATCATTGACTCCTGTGAGTTCATGGCTGGTGTGGCACGTTTATAGAAGTGCTGGAGATCGGGGAAGAACGCGTAGGAGGTTGTGTCGGGATGTGCGGCATAGCGGGCCTGGTAGAGTTGTTCGCCATTGTCGGCAATGACGCCCGATTGGTCTAATCCTCCCTGCACGATGAGGACTGGAACGGGTATTTTCACGATTTCCTCGCATGGATCAAGCGCGTCATAGTCGCGCATATATTGTCGCGGTTGCTCAGCCTGGGGACTGGTGCTGTCCCAGTTCTTTACGAAGAATGCCATCGTGGGGTCGGCCTTGATCTCGTCCGTCAATGGCTTTCCTTCGCGCATGAGTTCAAACGTGCGGATATAATTTGCGGCGTTGACCTTGAAGGCACCGAAGTCGATGATCTCTCCCTGTTCCTCTGACAACTTGCGTGCCATGTGAATGAATAGGTCCATATAACGATACGCTGGCCCTGAGAGGCTTATGAAGGCATCGATGCCAAGCGCTGCATCACTGCGCTGAGCAAGCACGAGTCCATGCACGCTTCCCTCGCTATGGCCCGCGATTGCTCGTCCCTTCGCCTGTGGTACCAATGCTTTGATCTTCTTGCACGCCTCAATAGCAATATATTGCTGCCTGGGGAAGATACGATGCTCCTCTGCCTTCTTTTCGTCCACGACGATTGAGCCGGTGTCCGGCCCGTTTTTGGCGTAGCGCAGCACTGCATGTCCATGCTGCGCAAGTTGTCGCCCCAGGTCGGCGTACATATGGGGATGCATATTGGCCGAGGGATAGTTACCGTCAACATCGCTCGCCATCGATCCGGGGATAAGGACGATGCTCCACTTGACTTCCTGCTCCTCTGGTAATGTCAAAGCTGCTGGAAGCTGTAGCCCTTCCGCCTCAAGCATAAACCGCTCTTCTTTATAGTTTTGTGCCATTTTTATGACTGTCCTTTCTATGGTATAGCTTTTGAGTGTGTTTGATCAGAGATATGTCGCATAAGATACCGTGTTATTCTAAACCATGCCGTAGTGTCATAGTCAAGTTAAGCCGCGCCCCACTCCCAGGGTCTTTCACTGGGAGGTTTTTTGAAGCGTGCCGGTTTCGCCTGTCATTCTGAGCGCCG